>JBDRTC010000789.1:0-10598 GCA_043824335.1 Planctomycetota bacterium
GTAGGTTATGCTTCAGCATGACGTATTGCGGATGAATCCTGATATGCTGAAGCATAACCTACCTCTCCCTTCTGATCCCTCACCCCTGACCTCTCTCTCACAGCCTCTTCAGGTTTGCCACTAGCTTCAGGATCTCATCGCCGACCTGCACGGCCTGGGAGTTGAGCTCGAACGCCCGTTGGGTGGTGATCAGATCGATCAATTCGCGGACCGGCTCGACGTTGGAGGCTTCGAGCATGCTTTGCCGAATGACACCCAGGCCGTTCTCGCCGGGTGTTCCCGTGGTCGCCGTTCCCGAGGCATCCGTCTCGGCGTAGAGGTTCTCGCCCAGCTTCAAAAGACCTTCCGGATTGACGAACGAGACCAGCTCGAAGTCACCCACCGAAGTCAACTGCGGATTGCCCGGCTGACGGACCGACACCACACCCTGGGGGCTGATGGAAATCGCCAGCGTGTCGACGGGAATGCTGATCGACGGCTCCAGAAGCCGGCCGGTGGAGGCCGAGCCCACGACCAGGCTCCCGTTGGCATTCACCGAGAGGTTGCCCGCCCGGGTGTACGCGGTATCTCCGGAAGGGTCAATCACCTGGAGGAACCCGGGGCCCTCGATGGCGACGTCGAGTTCTCTGCCGGTCTGTTGGAAGGCCCCTTGCCGGAATTCGGTCTGAACGCTCGACACCTTGGAGCCCAACCCGATCGAGATCCCCGTGGCTGTGAACTCGCCGGCGGAATCCTGGGCGCCGGGGATCGCCTCGTGGCGGTAGAAAAGGTCCTCGAAGTTAGGCCGTCCCCGCTTGAACGCCGTGGTTTCGATGTTCGCCAGGTTATTGGCGATCACATCCAACTTGGTTTCCATGGCCGCCATGCCGGTGGCGGCCGAGTACAGGGTCTGAACGCTCATTTAGGCACTCCTCATCACCCGGTTAATCAATCCGGCGAGCATCTGGTCTTGGGTTTCCATCATCTTCATGTTGGCCTCGGCCGCGCGGGACGCCTCGATCAGATCGATCATCTCGGTCGTGGGCCGGACGCTGGACGCCTCGAGGTAACCTCCGGCCACGCGCCGATCCCCAAACGCAACTGGCAGAGGATCGGCCAAGGGCCGGAACACGTTCTCGCCCACTCTGGCCAAGTCACCCAGGGACCCAGGCTTGACCACGGCGAGGTTCTGCACCGCTCCGGCCTGCCGGATCGTTCCGGCGGCGGTCAGCTCCCAGGAGCCGTTGTCGGGATTGACGACGATCGGCGTACCGGCGTCGCTCAGCACGTGGTACTTCTGCCCGCCGTATTGGGCGACCAGTCCGCCCTGGGCATTGATGAGAAAGTTTCCGGCCCGGGTCAGAAAATTCTCGCCGTCTTTGCGGACCACGAAGAACCCCTCGCCATCGATCGCCATGTCGGTCGAGACGCCGGTATGTTTTAGGGGGCCGGGCGAGAAGTCGGTTTTCGTCTCTTCGACGAACACGCCGCCGCCCACGTCGTTGATCGAGCCGGAGCCGGGGTAGTCCGTGCCAAGCTCGGTCTCTTCCGCGTACCGGGCCCGCAACATGGTCAGCTCCCGCTTGAAGCCGACCGTGTCGACGTTGGCCAGGTTGTGGGAGATCACTTCCAGGCGCGTGATTTGCGCCTCGGCCCCTTCGGCCGAAAGGTAAAGACCGTAAGGCATCGTGGCCTCGCTTCGATCCTCTCAACACGCTCCCCCTGCTCGTCTGCCGCTTCGCGCCACGGCACAACTGCTGCACCGACTGGAAATGCCGTGGCAATCCTTCGTCCGTTCCTCTGCAACTCCTTTGCAACCGATGTGCCGGAACGCGTTGAAAAGCCGGGAAACCGGACCGCGAGGTTGCCAACTCCCGCGTGGCACGAGACTTACCGGTTCTCAGAAGGCGCGAATCGATGGCAGACCGACACCGCCCAACGCGGGCCTCATCTGCCGTTTCTGCCGAACCGAGGCGCAAGACCGGCCGTTCGCTGGTAGCAGAGAAAGCGCGACCGGAGCGAGGCGCCCATCAGAAATCAGTCGTTCTCAGAGGTGGATTCGGAGGAGTCGCCCGCGGCGACCAACTCCGTACGGTCCTCCGGCGTGGCCTTCATCTTATCGAGTTGGCTGGAAGGAACGACCACGCCGCAACTGACGATGAATTGAATCGCCTGATCGATCGTGATGTCCAGGTCGATCGTCTCGCTTTTCTTGACCGAGACCGTGAATCCCGTCATGGGGAACGGCGACGTGGGAATCAGCATCGACAAGACCTCCTCGCCGATCGCGGTCTGGACCTCCTTCAGACTGGAGCCCGTGACCAGGGCCAGGCACCACATCTCCTTGCGGGGCCACTCCACGGCCACCACCCGCGAGTACTCGATCTGCTGATCGCTGAGCAAGAAATCACTGACCTGCTTGACGGAGGAATAGACGTTGCGGACGAACGGCACCCGGGTGATCCCCCGTTCAAATGAGCCATAAAAGAACCGCCCGGCCCCGGCCGCCATGAATTTGCCCAACAGGTACAACACGAGGATAAAGCCGCACAGGAAGTAGGATATGGCCTTAACGGGTGGAAGGTATCTCAGCTCCACGTAACGGCGGCAGATTTCTTTCGCCGTCTCGGGCATCGACTCCACCCGCTTGTGGTCTTCCACGTATTCATACACCGACCGATCGACGTAGGTCGTCTTCCCGTTGATCACCTTCCTGTACTGAAGCAAGTCTTCCAGGGCGGGGTTTGCCTCGGCCTGCTTTTGGTTCCGAAGCTCTTGCTCGGGCAACTCGTTTTCCGATCGGATGGCGTCGAGATTCCAGACGATGACGTCGCGGGTCCACCCGTAGACTCGGTCGTACACGTGCTGTCTGATCAGGCCGAACGCCCAGAGGAATAGTGCGATCGTCAACAGCGGCGGCAGCACCACGGCCAGGCCGCGCAACATGGCGGTGCGAATCGGCCGAGCCGGGGGCCCGTCAGAGGGGGTTTTCGCTTTTCTTGCTGTCATGCCGGATATTGCCCTTCTACGTAGCTTACTTCGGTCAAAGACTATTCTTTTGGTTAACGTGCGTCAGACAAGCCCCCCGGACCGCGCGCGAGGAGAAACCCTCAATAGGTGTGGCCCCCAACACCCCGGGCCAGCACGGCGACCGCGACCATCGAGGCCCCGGCCCGCTTCAGCAGGGCGGCAATCTCGCTCGCCGTGGCGCCGGTTGTGAGGATATCGTCCACCAGAACCACACGAAGCCCATCTAAATCATACGTCGTACGGAGCCGAAAAGCTCGCCGGACATTGGCGAATCTCGGCCCAGGTCGCACGCTCGCCTGCGGCAACGTGTTTCGACTGCGGACAAGCACCCCTTGGACGAGCGGGACCCGCAGACGCCGGGCCAAGGACTCGGCCAGAATATCCGGGCTGTTGGTTCCCCGGGAAAGCCGCCGAGCCCAGAACATGGGCACCGGGACCACGATATCCGGCCGAAGCGAGGCGACCTTGGCGCCCCGGCGAAGCCAGTACAACCGGCCCACGGCCGCCGAGAGCGTGTCCCCGACGGGCTGTTTCATCCTCAGCACGGCCCGGCCCAACTCACTGCGATAGTCGCCCATCGACACGACCGTGTCGAACTTCAGCCGCGCCGTGTGGCACATTTCACACGACCGAGGCGCCGGCCCCTCGGGCGAAGCGGCCGCACCACACCGCAGGCAATACGCCCAATCCTCAGGTCCCAGCGCCTCGCGGCATTCGTCGCACAGGAGCAACTCGTCTTCGACCAACGGCAACTCGGCGTCGCAATAGGCGCAACGGGGCGGAAGCAGAAGGTTCAGCCCGCAACGGCGCCATCCGGTGAACACGTGCGACAAGCGACCCACCGCCGAGCGAATCGACGAGTTTTGGCGACTCCCGGTCGACATGGCTGGCCCCGGCTTTCCGCGAAGTCACGGTTTGAGGACGGCCTTCATGATAGCCGATCCGCATCCACGGGGCCAAACCCTCGGCCATCGCGGCAGATCTTGACTCAGACCGTCGACGTACCCTATGCTGCCCCGTCCAACGCACCCGAACGAACCCTCCAGCCCCTCTGGATCGATGACCGTCGAAAAAGGTTTGAGCCGGCGAGCACATTGGGCGGGGGATGAGCCGATCGCCAACGTGCTGATGGCCAAGACGCTCGCCAATCCCGAGCTGGTCTCGCTGGCCGCCGGATTCGTCGATCACGAAACGCTGCCCGCCGAGGCCACCGCCCAGGCCCTGGACCAAATCCTGTCAGCTCCCGGCACGGCCCGCACGGCGCTCCAGTACGGAACCACGATCGGCTATCCGCCCTTGCGCGAAGCCCTGCTCAATCGGCTGCTGATGGCTGATCGCATGAGCGCTGAGGAAATGGGCCTGTCGACTGACCAGGTGGTCGTCACCGCCGGCAGCAACCAGTTACTCTATCTCCTGGGTGACACGCTGCTCGATCCGGGCGACGTGGTAATCTGCGGAGCGCCGAGCTACTTCGTAGTCCTGGGGACTCTGGGAAACCTGGGGGCGAGGACTGTCGGAGTCGAAATTGACGAGCACGGATTGATACCGGAGGCCGTCAACGACCAGTTGGCCCGACTCAAGGCCAAGGGCGAACTCGGCCGGGTCAAGCTGATTTACGTCTGCACCTACTACGACAACCCCAGCGGAGTCACGGTGCCCGTGGAGCGTCGCGAGGCCTTGCTGGAAACGGTCCGACGCTGGTCGCAACGCGGACGCATCCACGTGATCGAAGACACGGCCTACCGGGAACTCCGCTACTACGGCGACGACGTACGCAGCCTGCGGTCGTTCGACGGCGAGGGCGATACCGTGATCCAGGTGGGGAGTTTTTCCAAGTCATATTCGCCGGGCGTCCGCATCGGCTGGGGCATGCTGCCGCCCCGGCTCGTGGGGCCGGTCCTAAGCGCGAAGGGACATCTCGATTTCGGCTCCCCCAACCTCAACCAGGTGCTGATGGCCACGGTGCTCGAAAAGGGGCTCTTTGACCCCCACGTGGAAACGCTCCGCGAGACCTACCGCCAGAAAATCGACGCCATTCTGGGCGCCGCCGACGAGTTCCTTGCACCGATCGGGGAGCTTCGCTGGGTTCGACCCACCGGCGGACACTACGTCTGGCTCCGCCTGCCGGAGACGATCGACACGGGCGTCTCCGGCCGGTTGTTTGATCGGGCCACCGCCGAAGGCGTGCTCTACGTGCCCGGGGAGTTCTGCTACCCCCGGGAAGGCCAAAACGCGCCGAGGAACATGCTCCGGTTGAGTTTCGCGTTTCCGTCGTGTGAGAACATCCGCAAAGGGATCGAAGCCCTGGGCCGTGCCATCCGTCAGGTGACCTGATGAAGATCATCGACCGCTACTTGCTCCGCCAGTTCGCCTGGACCTTTGTGATCTGCTACGTGAGCCTCACGGGCCTCTACGTCGTCTTCGACGCGTTCACCAACCTGGAAGAGTTCCTCCGCTGCGCCCACATGGAGGGCGGCTTGTTGGCCCTGATGTTTTCTCATTATAGTTATCAAGGGATCGTTTTCTTCGACTGGACCGCCGGGCTGCTCGCGCTGATCGCAGCCATGTTCACGGTCACCTGGATCCAACGCCACAACGAGATGACCGCGCTATTGGCGGCCGGGCTTCCTCGCACTCGGGTGGTGGCGCCGGTGATTGGGGCGGCGGTGGTGATAGCGATAGTGGCCGCGGCCAACCGCGAGCTGGTCCTTCCCGCGCTTCGGGAAAAGTTGATCCGACGGCCCAAGGACCTGGTCGGCGACGTCGCCCAGAAGCTCACGCCCTGTTACGACAATCAGACGGAGATCTTCATCCGGGGCAAGGCGACCTACGGGGACCGGAAGCGGATCCACAAGCCCGAATTCCGCCTGCCGCCGGCGCTTAGCGATTACGGGAGGGTCTTGGCGGCCGAGAACGCCTTCTATAAGCCGCCGCACGGAGACCGACCGGGCGGATACCTCTTCGAGAAGGTCGAAGAACCGAAGGGGCTCCATACGCAGCCGTCCCTTTCGCTTGACGAGAGGCCGGTGATCATCACCCCCCGCGACGCCCCCGACTGGCTCCGCCCGAACCAATGCTTCGTTGCAAGCGAAATCAGCTTCGAGCAGTTGACGGCCACAGACGCCTGGCGGCGCTACTCGTCGACGGCCAGCTTGATCGCCGGGCTGCACAATCGCAGCCTCGGCTACGGCGCCGACGTGCGAGTGGCAATCCACTCCCGTTTCGTCCAGCCGTTTCTCGACGTAACGCTCTTGTTTCTCGGCTTGCCGCTGGTGCTCAGGCGCGAGGACCGGAACGTGTTCCTCGCCATCGGACTTGCCGCGGGCGTGGTGGCCGTTTTCATGGTCGTGGTGATCGGCTTCCAGTATCTCGGCTCCCGATCCATTTCCTGGATCAGTCCCGCCCTGGCCGCCTGGGCGCCCCTGATGATCTTCGTTCCGGTGGCCGTGGGAATGTCGGACTCGATTCGGGAGTGAGCCGACCAGCAACATTCACCTCGCCCCGCTTTGGTCAACGGAATCCGGTTTTTCCAGGTTGGGAGTCCTCCATCGGAACATCGCTCCGGAACCTGCTCCACATCGTTTTGCTCCGTTGGGGCAGCAGTTGTACTGCTGCCCCCAGCCGAGGTGCGGCAGTACAACTGCCGCACCAACTGGAGGGGGTCCCCCATCGAACGATCGCTCCGGAACGGCTCGACGTCGTTTTGGCCAACGAAATCCCATTTTTCCAGGTTACTGCATCCACCAAGGCGCCGCGCCGCCCTGGTCTGTGGAAGCCTTTGGGGGACTGCTGCCCGAAGGGCGGGGCGTGCCACTGGCCGGACTGCCGGAGGGTCCACGTGCCGGCCCGGGCATCGATCCACCATCCGGACCGCCGGAGGGTGTGGCAGATCCTGCGTCCGCCAGTTCGACTTTGTCACTCTCGGCATCGAGACACTCGCGGGGCGTGATCAGCCCGTCACGATTCAGATCGTAGCGGTCGAACTCCCGGACCTTGGAATCCGACCAGGAGGCGGCATACTCGGCCATGGCCACCTGGCCGTCGCCGTTGGCGTCGTTACGGGCAAACCAATCGGGGAGCCCCTCGGGCAGCCGCTCGGTCGGCGTGCGAAAGCGGTACGATTTCCGGTCGTCTGAAGATGCGGTCTTCGAGGTGCTTGTGCCACTCGATCCGCTTGAGCCGCTCGACTCGGGCGCTCCCCTTCCCGACTCACCCGATCGGCCCCGACCGTATTGGGCCAACTGGTTGGCGAGCTCCTCCGGGGTGATTCTACCGTCGTGGTTGCCGTCGGCCGCCTCGGCGTTGCGCACCTCTCCCCACTCATCCTTTTCGAGAAACCCGCTTCCATTCTTGTCGTATCGCCGGAACATGGACTGGGCAAAATAGCGATATCTCGACTCCCTGCCCGCATCCGGGCCCGAGCCTGAGGACGAGGACGGGGAAGAAGAACTCGACGATCTCCTTGAAACGGACGCCGAGGCTGCAAGGGCCGCATAGTCCACCCGCTCGCCGAACGCAGGCACCCGGAGCGCTTCCTGCTCGACGCCACACCCGGGCACGAGCGGCTCCGCGTCGCCGGCCGACTTCGTGGAACTCTGTTCCGACCGATGTTCCGGTGAGGAGCGACGCTCCATTAGCCCGCCAATGTCGTCGAGCTTAACGGGCTTGTTCACGTCGAGCCCCAGCCGGCCGGCGATTCCGGCCATCATCCGTTTTCTATCTTCCGGAATCTCGTTCGGCTCGAGCACGCCGTTTCCGTTGGCGTCCATGGTCCGCAAAAAACCTATGAACCTTGACGACCGATCCCCGGAATGGCTGCCCGGGGGAGCGCCCATTCCCGGCGGCCCGCCGCCGTGTGATCCCATGCCCGGAGGACCCTCGCCTCGGGGCCCCATTCCGGGGGGGCCTCCTCGCCGCGAGGACCTCCCGCGATCCCTGCCCCAAGGGGAACCGCCACCGGGTCCGCGATCCCCCTCGCCAGGGCCGCCATCAGGCCGACGAAAGCCCTCCCCACGGCCACCGTCAGGCGAGCCAAACCCTCCCCCGTACGGAGCGGGCCTCTGCGCCTCGGCGTCGATGGCCGCAAACAGGATCGCTCCAACAACGGCCAGGATCCCGAGTTTCCTCATCTCGCGGTCTCCCCACAACGAAACGACGTTCTGTTACCACCTATTGTACCCACTGATGGGGGATTTTCCAGACAGCATTGCCCGCTCAAGAGCGTATTTGAAGGTGGGCCCCTACCCTCTTGAACCCGGGAACGATCGGCTGGTTCCGGACTTTCGCGGGCGGATCGGAACTTGCACACTGTGGCGGGGTTTATCAACTTGTGGCGGCGGTGCCGCGGGGAGCGTCGTCCGGAGTGTTGGTCAGTTCTCGGTTCAACCCAGGTGCAAGGAGTTTCAGATGATGCGATTCCCTCGGATTCACCCGTTGGCCTTCGCGGCCCTATTGACGGCGGTTGTCACGATGGCCGCTGAAGCGCAGCCTCCGGGAGGGGGGCGCCGTGGGCCAGGAGGTTTTGGAGGCGGTCCCGGATTCGGCATGAGAGGGGGGCCCGGCGGTGGCGGTCTCATCGGCTTGCTGCGGAACCCGCAGGTTCAGGATGAGGAGTTGAAGCTGTCCGACGCCCAGAAGGAAGAGCTTCGCAGCGCGGCCGAAAAGCTTCGAGAAGAGGGCGTGAACGTTGGGGAGGTCGTCAGGGAACGCCTCGGCGGGAGAGAGGAGGCCCAAGGGCTCTCCCCCGAGGATCGCATGAAGAAGATGCAGGAGATCATGGCGGAACTCCGCCCGGAATTGGAGAAACAGGCAAAGGAAACCGAGAAGAAGATCGCCGAGATCATCGAGCCGGCCCAGTTCAAACGGCTCAAGCAGATCGAGCTTCAGCAGCAGGGCGTCGACGGGCTGGTTCGCGAGGACATTGCCGAGGCGCTCGGGCTTTCCGAGGAACAACAGCAAGAGATCAAGGGAATCCTCGAACAACGTGGTAAGAAGATGCAGGAACTCGGCGAGCAGATGCGGGGCGCGTTCACCGGCGGGTTCCGTAACCTGAGCGAGGAAGAGCGCGAGCAGGCTCGCGCGAGGATGGAGGAACTCGGCGAGAAGCGCCGTGCCATTAGCTCGGAAGCCCAAAAGAAGGGCATGGCCGTCCTCACCCCGGACCAGAAGGCAAAGATGCCCGATCTGATGGGCGAGCCGGTTGAGCTGCGGCGCCCGGAGCGGCGCCCCGAGGGACGACCCGGCGAAGGACGGCGATCCGGGGGACAACGTCCCGGTCGGCCTGCGGGCGAGCAATAACCGCGAGACTGCCTCGGCAGGAATCGCGTTGTCGTGCTCGTGCCCTAACCAGGGGTTGAGCGAGACGGGAACCCATCGCTAGAGGTAAGACATTCCCCCGGAGCGGACTTCCCCAGTCCGCCCGGGGATTGTTGATTTCCAACTCCTCGGGTGGAATACCCTGGACGCCGAGGGGGGCCATTTCTTATGGTGGAATATGTACCAATGTTGTGGGAGTTGCCCTGACCTACCGGCCGACGAGGCATCGGAAGTCCCGCGAATAATCCCCAGTCAACCACCAGGCAAGTCCCCTCCCACCCTGATGGGGGTCGTTGATGGAAGCCGGTGAGATCCTTCTGAAAAAAGGACTCCTCGACCAACGGCAGTTGGAAGTGTCGCGCCGCGCGCAGGTCGACGGAGCCCGGTTGGATCAGGTGGCCGTCGAGATGGGCTTTGTCACGGAAGAGGCGGCGCTGAAGGCGCTGGGCGATGAGCTTGGCCTGGCGTTCGTCGATTTGGCCGAGATGGATATCCAACCGGCGATCCTCGAGGGCTTTCCGCCGCGGTTCATGCACCGGGAGGCCCTGTTTCCCGTCCATCGGCGGAAGGGCGTGCTGGTGGTGGCCACCAGCGATCCTTTCAACCTTTATCCCCTGGACGAGCTTGAAGTGGCTACCGGCCGGACTGTGGTCCCCGTGCTGGCCACCCGCGGCGAAATCGACCGGCTCATCAAAACCCATCTGGGCGTGGGCAGCGAGACGGTCGAAGGGCTCTTGGCCCAGAGGGATGACCAGGTCGAGCTGCTCGACGAGATCGAGACCGACGGTTCCGAACTCTCGGAGATGGCCCAGGAGCCGTCGGTGGTTCGGTTGGTCAACGAGATCCTTTTGGAGGCGCTCGACGTTCGGGCGAGCGACGTGCACGTCGAGTCGGAGCAGTCCGGCCTGAGAATCCGGTATCGGATCGACGGCGTCTTGCACCCTCAGCCGGTGCCTCCGGAGATCAGCCGCTTTCAGGCGGCCATCATCAGCCGGTTGAAGATCATGGCCCGGCTCAACATCGCCGAGCGCCGCCTGCCCCAGGACGGGCGCATTCAGTTGAGGGTTGCCGGCCGCGGGGTC
This sequence comes from Planctomycetota bacterium, assembly GCA_043824335.1. Taxonomy (GTDB): domain Bacteria; phylum Planctomycetota; class Planctomycetia; order Pirellulales; family Thermoguttaceae; genus JBDRTC01. The sequence goes on from JBDRTC010000789.1 coordinate 10,407, forward strand.
GACGTTCGCGTCTCCGTGATCCCCATGATCCACGGCGAAGGCATCGTGCTCAGGCTTCTGGACAAGAGCCAGATGGAGTTCACGCTCTCCAAGCTGGGCATGGAAAAGGAGGCCTACGAAACCTACCGGGAGCTGATCGAGCTTCCGCACGGAATCATCCTTTCGGTGGGCCCCACCGGCTGCGGCAAGACG
>JBDRTC010000790.1:0-5725 GCA_043824335.1 Planctomycetota bacterium
GGATCCGGCGGAAGACGTCCACCAGATACGCCTGCACGTCGATCGCGTGCCGTTTGCAGGTCATCGTCAGTGTGTACAGTGCAGCTGCCGTCTCCCCGGCGCTCTCGTTGCCGAAGAACAGCCAAGCCTTTTTTCCCATCACCGGACCTTTGATCATGCCCTCGGTCCGGTTGTTGTCGATCGGAATCGCGCCGTCTTCCAGAAAACGCTCGAAGGCTTCCCAGCGGTTGCGGAGGTAGTTGACGCCGGCACGGAGCGGCGATCGGGGCAACTCCTCCCGGTCACGCTCGTCCAACCAGGTTCGGATGCCCGTCACGATTGGTCGGGACTCGGCCTGACGCAATGCCAGACGCTGGCTGTCGGTCATCTCCCGGGCGCGATCTTCAACGTCGTAGAGCTTTTGGATCTCGCCCAGGATCCAGGTGGCCTGCGGATGAGGCCCGGCCTGGATCAGCGGCTCGAATTTGCGGCGGGCGTGGGCCCAGCAACCCACGGCGACGATGCGACTGCCGGAAGCGGCGGCAATCAACTCGTAGCAGATGTAGGCGTCCGATTGCAGGTAGCCTTCGTAGCTCCCCACGATGCGACGGACGTTCTCCTCGTTCTTGTGCGAGGCGAAGGCGAAGCACACGTAGGGGTGAGCGGAATCCCCGTACTGGGCGTACAGGTAGGCACTGCGGGTCCGGCCGCGTTCGGGGCAAATCAAGGGACAAGGCGTCTCATCAATTCCCTGCACGCGCGATTGCATAGTGCGATGCCGCATCAGTTCGACCAGCGGAAGCACGATCCCGGCCACCGCACGCATCCAACGCCACTGGGTCGCGCGGCCGTCGAGCACGACCTCTTCTCCCGCCGGGTCTTCTCCCATGCCGGCCACGAAGCGTTCCCGACGCGAACCGAACAGGTGCCGTTTCAAAGCAGCCAAATCCCGGTTCAGTCGCTCGATCCGTGCCGTGAGTTCCTCAATCACTTCTGCCTGACGACGGATGATGGCATGGCACGCCGGCAGGTTGTCGGGCAGTTCCACGAGAAGGGAAACCGTCATGACGCCTCCTTGCATCCATGATCTGGTTGGGCGTTGCTTGCCTCGATCATCCTCGATCAGGCCAAATCGGGGAAGATCAAAATCCGCTGCAGTGACTGGCGATCCATCAGGCCGGGAACCGGTGAAAACGAAGCCGTTGCCGCACGGACGTCAGATCGATCCCTTGAAGCATCATCGACAACTGCGCCGCGCTCAATTCCAGCCCCGGCCCCTCGTCGCCCGCGACCGCCGGCGGCCTTTGAAAACTTCCTCGCTCCAATCGCTTCGACCAGATGCAAAAACCCGTGCCGTCCCAGTACAAGATCTTCATCAAATCCCCACGGCGGTTGAGGAACACAAACAGATGACCCGAGGTCGGTTCCTGCCGGAGCACCGCTTCGGTCAGCGCGATCAGGCCGGGAAAGCCCTTCCGCATGTCCGTCGCGTCTTTGGCGAGGTACATCTTGGTGTGGAGCGAGGGGGCAATCACGTCACGGCTCCCCCAACGCGTCCGCCGGCGCGTCGATCGTCGCCAGGATGCGACCCAACGCGGTCGGGTCGAAGATCGCCGGAACACGAATCACGTGCCCACGCGTCGCGAGAGCATGCCACGCCGCAGACGATTCGGAGTCAACCGGATCGGAATTGTTGGGCAGTCTGTCCAAGAAAGCGTGCCGGGGGCGGTCGCGAAACTGGAAAACGGCCAATTTGTTGATCAAGACACGGGGTCGGCGGGGAGAGATTGGAAAACGGGAAATCTGTTGATCAAAACGCGAGGTCGGCGGGGAGAGATTGGAAAACGGGCGATCTGTTGATCAAAACGGGAGGCCGCCCCGGGGAAACTGGAAAACGGGCAAGTTGTTGACCAAGACGTGGGGTCGCAACGGGGAAGTTGACAGTGCTTGGATGTAGGTCTCTTCGTTATAGGGGGTCCGGTTTTCCCAGCGGTGGTGGATGACGCGGATCCATAAGAGGTTTTTCGTTCGAGATGTTCTCCCCCGATCAATACGAACTGCTCGATTTCGGCGACGGCCGGCGGCTGGAGCGGTTTGGGCCGTGGGTGCTGGACCGGCCGTGTCCGGCAGCGGAGGAGGTTGAGAAGGCGGCCCCGGCTGCCTGGGAGGAGGCGGACGGGCGATTCGTGCGGACGGAGGGGAAAGAGGGGGAGTGGGTGTCGGAGCGGCCGCTTCCGGAGCGGTGGGCGATCACCCATGGGCCCGTCACCTTGGAGCTGAAGCGGACGGAGTTCGGGCACCTGGGCGTCTTCCCCGAGCAGGCGGCCAATTGGGACTGGCTGGCCGAGCAAGTGCGTAGGGTGCGTGAAACGCACCAATCGGCCGCGCCTGGCGATCCGCCGACGCTTGAGAGACGGCCGGCGAAGAACTTCCCGGTTTCGGAGGGGGACAGTCCCATTTTACCTGCGGGAAAATCTGGACAGTCCCCTGCGGGAAAATCGGGACAGTCCCCGAGTTGTTCTTCGGCCGTCCCAAAGGTGCTCAATCTGTTTGCCTACACCGGCGGGAGCACGCTCACGGCCGCCGCTTCGGGTGCCGACGTGGTCCACGTCGACGCCGCTCGAAACGTGGTCGCCTGGGCGCGGCGCAACGCGGAGCTTTCCGGCCTGGCTGACGCCCCGATCCGCTGGATCGCCGAAGACGCAAGAAAGTTCGTCCGCCGGGAGCTGAAGCGGGGAAGCCGGTACGACGCGGTGATCCTCGACCCACCCAGCTACGGGCACGGGCCCCGGGGCGAGGTCTGGCGGCTCTCGAAGCATTTGTCAGGCCTGCTTGCAATGTGCCGGCAGCTGGCGGCCGGCCGGCTCCGTTTTCTCCTCTTGACCTCGCACACGCCGAACTTTGGCCCGGACCGGCTGGGGCCGCTCGTGACCGAGGCTCTGGGCCAAGGGCGCGTGACGGCCGGGCAATTGACCCTCCAAGCCAAGAGCGGGCGCGAGCTTCCCAGCGGGACCGTGGTGCGTTGGGAAGCGGAGGGGTAACGGGCACCCTTTCTCTACGCGAGAAACGCCCGGGGGCTGCGTCCCCCGGGGGGATGTGCGGCTCGATCGTTCCGTTTTCTCCGACCCCGGGGACCGCAATCCCCGGGCGTTTGAGTGAGTTTTGCTCCTTCGGGGACCGCAACCCCCGGGCGTTGGACTCCATATTGACAAGGGACGCGGGACTTCCTGTTGGCAGCACGTGGGCGGAACCACCCGATCGCTACGCCTCGAACCCCGTCGGGCGGCTGAAGAGTTTTTCCCGCGTGGCCCAGAGGCCGGCGGAGGGGGTGGGGATGAAGAAGATCCGTTCGCCGTTGGGAAGATCGTTGAAGCCTTCTTTGAGGCGGTCGAGCGGATACTTGGCCAGCGTTTCCTTGAGATCGGCGTACTGGAAGTTCACGCCCTCGATCTCTTCCCGCGTCATGTGCCCCGGGGCGTAGGTGATCGAGAACCGCCCTTCGGAGGAGCCGTGGATCAGGTGGGCCGTGGCGTGGGCCAGGTCCTGCATGTCGGCCTCGCGGGCGTACTGCTCCATCACCTTGGGCGTGCCTACGTAGCCGTACTTGCGGATGAAACGATCGACCTCCTCCTGTTCGCCGAACCGCTTCAGACCCGGGGCGATGACGATCAGGTCCCCTTCGTCGGCCAGGGCCATTCGCGTGCGGTAGATCGCCTTGTTGGCCACCCAGGTGCTCACGAACTCGTCGGCCTGCATCACGCAGACGACCTTCTTAAGCGGCTCCTCCAAAACCGTGATGTTTTCGGCCCGCGACTGCCGCGCGGCCTTGAGGTACGTTTCCAGGTCGTCGCCCACGTGGAGGCCGGTGTGGACCAGCTCGTCCTCCTGGTTTCGGGCCATGACGATCTGGACGTAGAGATCGGGCAGCGTGCCCAGCATCTCCTGCTCGGCCTTGTTGAAGCAGGCGCGGAGCGGCGTGGTGAGCGTGCCCAGGTTGTTCTCGATCCCGCAACAGGCGGCTGCCATGTGGGCGGCGCAGATCGTCTCTTTTCCACCCAGGCCGATGATGTAGTTCTTGTTGTGGTTGGCGAAGCCCAACACTTCGTGGGGCACCACGTGCCCGACGTTGATCACCAGGTCCCAGGGCTCCTCCATCAGCATGCGGTTGAGCACGATGGGGATCGCCCAATCGGCCGCTCCCCGGGTGACCTCCTCGACGAACCTGGCCGGGATTTCGCCCACGCGAACGCAGGTTTCGATCCAGTGATGGGCGTGGATTCGCTCTTCGGGGATCGAGCCGAACATCTCGCGGTTCTGCTCCGGCGTGTGGGGGACGTGCTGCCCGAGCGTGGGGATGACGTGCACCTCGGCCTCGTCCCGAAACTGCTGGTAGAGCAGCTCGGTGATCCGGCTCGCCCCGGAGTGCATGCGGGTGACGTCGGGCGGCAGCAGGAGCACCCGCTTGGGACGCCTACAAAGCCGCTGCCGGGCCTCTTCGGCCGTGCGGCCGATCAATGCGTCCAGCCGCTCGGGGGTGATTCGGTCGGCCTGCTCGGAAAACCAAGGCATCGTATTCCCTTCGATCGAATACGCGTCTCTTGCCCGCTCAAAAAGAGCAGGATACCCGATCCCTTTCCGCTTGAACACTACGGCCGAAGTTTCCCGATCGACCGCGCCAACCCATTCAATTTCGCGTCGGGTAGGTTGAGGGCAATTCGGCTGCCGATAAACTGGCAGGGGCTGAGCGTGCGCCCTACCTGGCCAGACAACGGGAGAGCCTCCATGTGCTTGCGTGCCAATTTGCGGCGATTCGGCGCCGTGGTTTCGGCTGTCTTTTTTCTCACCTTGACCGCGGGTCCGATCGACCGCGCGGAGCCGGCCGGCAACTCGTCTGGGGGGGGCCGGTTGGAAACGATGTCCGGGCATTTCACGGCGACGGTGGTCACGTTCTTCGTCGAACGAGAGGTCGTCGAGTCGTGGTTGCCAGGCGGGCTTCAGCTCTCGGAGGAGTGCCCCTTTGAAAAGCACCCGGTGATCTTTCTGTTCGGAATTCAACGCGATATTGCACACGAGGGCGTCGTTACCTTCAAGCCCCGATACGCCCGCGGCGGCCGTTATTTCCACGAGGCGTTTGTGGCCATCCCGTATATCGAGCTGACGCGGGGCTCGTATGCTGGGCCCGTCTTTCATTTTGTCCGCGTGTACCTCGACCACCCCAAGCCGGCAAGCCAAGGGGCCCGTCGCACCGGCTGGCCCAAGATCCTCACCGCGATCCACGCCGGCGGTCAGAGCTACGAAATCTGCCGCGGGCCCTGGGGTACGGTTTTTCGGGCGGAAACGGACGGCGACGATGCCCGGCCGGTCGATCCGGAGAATGCGTCGCTCGAGCAACTGAAAGCAATGCTCTCGCACCCGCTGGTGCTCAAGCACGAAGGCGGCTTCGAGCTGCACCGCTTTAACTTTCACTTCAACTGTGCGGGGATCCGGGCAGTCTCGTCGCATGTCGAGATCGCCGAGGGCTTCATGCCCGGGCTCGGGCCGATCCGGCGCGATTTCGCCGGCATCGACCAAGCCGAGTTCGGCGCCTTCACTCTCAACTGCCGCTACACGAACACGTCGCGGAACTGAGCGCCTCGGCCGGCACCAGCGGTTGTCGCCCTCTCGGTTCGCCTGCTATAATCCTCATTCTGGGGAGGGGGCGGCGTCCAACTTCTTCGGCTGTTGTGAGGAGTCCCGGATCATGCAG
>JBDRTC010000791.1:0-4354 GCA_043824335.1 Planctomycetota bacterium
GGACCTGCAGGTGATTCTATTGACGGGATGCGCCACGCTTCAAAAGGGTGTCGAGGCCATCAAGCTGGGTGCCATGGATTTCCTGGAAAAGCCAGCCGAACTCCAGAAGCTTATGGAGACAATCGAAAAGGCCAAAGCGAATAAGATGCTTCTCGTCGAAAAGCGGGTGGAAAAGAAAATCAAGGGCATATTGGAGACCAAGTCGTGGTAATGCCTTCTGGGGGGGAGCGGGACTAATATGAATGAGAAGCTCGTACAGGACATAATGGTCCCTCTTGAACAGTATCCTTGCATATCCGACACGCTTACCCTGCGCGATGCCATCTCGGAGATGACACTGCAGATTCTGAGGAAAAGTCAATTGTCTCTCCCTCGGGTGGCCCTGGTCTTCGATGATGATTTCAACGATCTCCTGGGATTGCTCCGACGACGGGACATTATGCGGGGACTTGAGCCGAGATTCCTGGTCGGCGGGTCGCTCGAATACCAGCGAAAACTCTTCAACGTGGAAATCGACCCGAATCTTTCCGAACTTTCCCATGACAAGATCATTGCACGCATTCGCAAACGCGCCGACCTCCTGGTGAAGGAGTTCATGATTCCCATCAAGGCGACCATTGGTCATGATGATCACATCATGAAGGCCATGAACGAAATGGTTGGCCAGAATGTCAGCCTGCTTCCCGTGCTCAAGGGCGACAGCATCGTCGGGGTGGTGCGTTCAGTGGATGTGCTCAGCGAGATTGCTCTAATGATAAGTTCTTGAACGATGTGATCATGCGTGTCAAGAGAGAATTGCAGCGACGATGAACGACCAGACACGTGAAGACGGCCGCGATAGCGCATCCGCCACACCTTCTGATATCCACTTGGTGGGCAAGGCCAAGTGGGTCGATTGGAAAAAGTATGTCTGGATGTCAGTGGGTGTTGCGCTGTTCTGTATTGTCTACTTCTCTCCCTCCTTTCCGGACGCCGTAGACCCCCAGGGAGAACCATTCAAGCTGACTCACGAGGGGAAGGCCGCGTTGGCCCTGTTCTTGCTGACGGCTACCTGGTGGGTCTTCGAGGTGATACCGATCGGTGTTACCGGCATCACCATCGGCGTGGTTCAGGTTCTCTTCCTGATAAGACCGGCGAAAACGGCCTTCGGCGACTTCATGGATCCGTCGGTCTGGTTCATCATCGGTTCGATTACCTTCGGTATGGTCTTCTCAAAGACCGGGCTGACGAAGAGAGCGGCGTATCGGATGCTGGTCATGGTGGGCGAGCGCACCAGCATGATCTACCTCGGCTGTTTTGTCATCACGGCGGGGTTGACCCTGATCATGGCACACACGGCCGTGGCTGCGACCATTTATCCGCTTCTGATGGCAATCTACTCTCTTTACACGGACGACGAGAAACCGACGAAATTCGGCAAGGGCCTTTTCATCGGCATGGCGTTCGTCGCCGGCGCCGGTAGTATCATTACCTTGCTGGGAGCGGCACGCGGTGCCGTGGCCATCGGTTTCTTCAAGGACATCGCTGGCCGCGAAATATCCTTCTTCGAGCTTACCTACTATATGCTGCCTGTCGGCTGCACCATGATAGTCCTGCTTTGGGTGTTCTGCATGATCATGTTCAAGCCCGAAAAAAGCACGATCCCCGGACTCAGAGAACGGGCCAAAATGCTTTATGAAAGGCTTGGGCCGATAACTCGTACGGAAATCCTTGCGTTGGCCATCGTTCTCTCAACCATCGCAGTGATGAGCATGCGATCGTTTGTTCCCGCTTTGGCGGAGAACCTGAACAAGAGTGCTGTTATTCTGGTGGCCACGATTCTGTTCTTTATCTTCAAGATTCTAACGGTCAAAGACCTTGAGGATATTCCCTGGAATATCATCCTCCTGTTTGGCGGAGCGATGAGTATCGGCTTCTGTTTATGGGAGACAGGCGCTGCCAAGTGGATGGCCATCCAGTGGTTGGTCCTTTTCCAGGAAGCGCCTTGGTTTGTGTTTGTCATGGGAACGGCCTTGTTCGTGCTGGTCATGACCAATCTCATTATGAACGTTGCCGCCATTGCCATCTCGCTGCCCGTGGCGCTCGTGATCGCCTCCTATCTTGGTGTGGCGCCGGAGGTCATTTTGTTCTCTTCTCTGGTCGCCGCCGGGATGCCTTTCCTGCTGCTGGTCGGCGCAGCTCCCAACGCGATTGCCTACGAAAGCAGGCAGTTCTCTTCCGGAGAGTTCTTTCTTGCCGGCATTCCCGCCAGTATCCTGCTGATGGTCGTATTAGCGCTCTTTGTCTGGTTGATCTGGCCTCTCATGGGCATGCCTGTTCTGGCTCAATGACCGTCTCGCCTGGTCGCGGCCGCTGTGTCAATCTCGCAGCGCTCAGTCCTTGCCAGAGCCTCCGCCATACCGCTCGGCGAGAGGGGCCGGATTTCGGACAGGCTCTTAACGCACTGCGCCGCCTACTCCAGCGTCGGGCGGACGATTTCGCCGCGGAGTTGGGCTTCGCCGCCTTCTTTTTCGTAAACGCCGTAGAAGATCGAGCAGAGGTCGAGCCAGAGGGTGAGGCGATGGAAGTCCTCGTCGGAGAGCTTGACGTCGTAATGCCCCTCGTCGAGGATCTTTAGCAGCTTCGAGGCGCGGGCCCCGAACTGGCCCGGCGTGGTCCGGTGCCCCGACTTGTAGTCATAGAACCCGAACTCAGGCGCGAGGCTGTTGTAGGAGGCGAACCACTTCTTCTCGATCGGCTCCCGGGCGAGGTTGGGGGCCTTGTCGGCCTCCTTCTGATGACACTCGGTGCACTGGCGGTCGAGCACCGGCTGGACGAGGCGGGGATAGCTGAAGGGATTGGAGCCTTCGACGTCGGGCGTCAGACGCGAGGGGGAGCGGCGCAGCGCCATGGGCACGTCGGCCGGGATCTGGGGGCTGCGGTGCCTGCGGTCGTGGCAACCCTGGCAGACGAGTCGCTCGCCCGACTGAAGGTACGTGGCCGATCGCATCGACTGGACGGCCAGCCCCCGCTCGTCCAACGCCTGGAAGAAGATCTCCTTGTGCGCCGGCACGTGGAAATGGGCGCTCCCGTCCTCCTCGACCGGCACGGTGCCCAGCACGTATCGCGCGAGCATCATCGAATCTCTCGACGACGGCTCCCGCAGGCCGACCTCGTGGGGAGGGGCGCCCGAGGGAACCGTCATGGGCAGAATCTGAATCACGCGGAGCGACTTGATGTCGGTCCCGGCGGGCCAGGGCTTCAGGCTGTCGTAGCAGTTGATCACCGCGATCGTTCCCTCGTCCGGCTCCTCTTCCGAGCCAGGAGCGACGGGCTCGACAAACGGCTTGCCGCCGGGCTGGTGAAGGGCGAACTGCGGACTCTCGACCGGCTCGGGCCGGGGACGCAAGGGAATGGGGCTTTGGCAGGCAACTTCCGGATCGCGGTAGACAAGCTCCTTGTTCCCGAAGGCGTCGACCAGGTAGATGCCGTAGTCGCCCCTGAGATCGGTCCCGCCCTGGAAGCCCACGCCCGCCTGCATGGTCACGTCATATACGCAGAGGTAATAGTCCTCGCTCAAAGGCCAGGCGGTCCCGTAGACCTGGGCCCCGCCCTGGCTCTCGGGGAAACCGATTTCGGGCGTAATCCGCTTGACCGGGGCCATGGCGTCGTCGTCCACGACGTGCGGGTCGACCATCACGAGCGATCCGAACGCCTGGCCGTGGTGGGGCGCCGCGGTGGCCACGAAACGGGTGGAGCCGGGAATCGCGCGGACGTCGAGTTCCATGTCGGGGCGCAGGGCCCGGGGGGCAAAATTGCCGTGCACGGCCCGGGAATCGCGCCCGTCGAGCGTGGTGATCCAAGGCAAGTGCGCCGTGCACCCGAAGCGGTCGACGTAATCCCACCGGGTGTAGACGATGCGGCCGTCGCGGGTGACGCTGGGATGCCACTCGTTGGTCTCGTGGTAGCTGAGGCAGCGGATGTCGGTTCCGTCGTCGACCATGTCGAAGAGCGTATAGGTGGGACACACCCGGCCGCACCGCAGGTATCCGCCGCGGCGCTCCGTAATGAAGGCGATCCGCCCGTTGGGGAGCCAGCAGGGATCAAAATCGTTCCAGGTGCCGTCGGTCAGTTGCTCCAGGCCGGAGCCGTCGAGGTTGACTTTGAAGACGTGGTACGATCGCCCCTCGTGCCAGTGCCCGCGGCTCGGATCCGTGTGAAACCGGTGATCGGTGTCGCCCTGGCATTCCACGTAAGCGAAGGCAACGCGGCGGGCATCGTAGGAGAGATCGGGCGCGACGAACGAGCCGCCTTCGAGCCTTCCGCCGGCGAGACGCCCGCGCTCGACCACCGAGTCGGTCAGCACGTTGCGGAC
>JBDRTC010000792.1:0-2214 GCA_043824335.1 Planctomycetota bacterium
TCCACGTCGAAAGGATCGCCGCCGCGATCGCCGGGTAGCAGCTTGGGTGGCTGCTGGGGTCGAGCGGCAGCGAGGCACTGGGCTTTGTCGGAAAACCCTGTCTCCGGGTGGCATGGCGTCGCTTGCGTCGCCATGTTTCCGGGCACATGCCCACGCTGCGCGAGGGCATGCCACCCTGCTGGCTGAAGCCGGGACTCCAGCGGAAACCGCCGTCGACGCGAAACCCGGCTGCTGTTAAAATTCGGCCCAATTGACCGGGATTGTCTAGTTCTCTACCGCCCCCAATTGCGAGGGATGCCACGGATGGCCCATCGACTCACGGCACTGCTCTGCGAAGCCAAGCGGCCCCGGATTCTCGTGGTCGGCGACGTGATGCTGGACCGCTATCTCTGGGGCGACGTCGAGCGAATCAGCCCCGAGGCGCCCATCCCCGTTTTGCGAGTAGGCCGGCAGGAGCACCGCCTGGGCGGGGCCGGAAGCGTGGCGGCCATGCTCGCCGCCCTGGATGCCGACGTGGCGCTGGCCGCCGTCGTCGGCGAGGATGCGGAGGGCCGGATCGTCCGCCGCTTGCTCGAAGAACTCCACGCAGACCCGCGGTGCCTCGTGCCCAGCGGCCGTCGCATGACCACGGTCAAGGAGCGGCTTCTGGGGCGGACCCAGAGCCGCTATCCCCAGCAGATGATCCGCGTGGACCGCGAAGATATCGAGCCGATCGAGGCCGCGCTGGTCAAGCAGATGATCGGGGCAATCCAAGACGACTTCGACCAATTCGACCTGGTCCTGGTGAGCGATTACGGCAAGGGAGTGTGCACAGGGGAGTTCGTTTCGCAACTGGTCTCGATCGCCAGCCGTGCCGGCGTGCCGGTCGTGGTCGACCCGGCCCGGTCGGCCGACTACGCCCTGTACGCCGGGTGCTCCTGCATCACCCCCAACCGGAGCGAGGCGGCGATGGCGTCGGGAATCGAGGTCCGCTCGCCGAGCGACGGTCTGGAGGCCGCGCGGCGGCTGCTCGAGTTCGACGTCGACGTGGCCGTGGTCACCATGGACCGCGAAGGGATCGCCTGGGCCGACCGCCAGGGCCGCGCGCGTCACTGCCCCGTCCGCCCTCGCCAGGTGTACGACATCACCGGGGCCGGCGACATGGTCATTAGCGCGCTGGGCTATTGCCTGGCCGCCGGGGCCGATTACCCGGAGGCGATCGAGCTGGCCAACCTGGCCGGAGGGCTGGAAGTCGAGCGGCTCGGCGTGGTGCCGCTTAGCCGGCAGGAACTTCTGGCCGAACTCTCGGGCGACCCCGGCACGACGCGCTCCAAGATCCTCTCGCCGGACCAGCTCGACGCCGAACTCGAGCGCCGCCGCCGGGCCGGGGCCCGAATCGTGATGACCAACGGCTGTTTCGATCTGTTGCACCCCGGCCACGTCGTCTCGCTCGAAGAGGCCCGAAACCTGGGCGACTGCCTCGTGGTGGGCCTGAACAGCGACCGCGGCGTGCGCCAACTCAAGGGGCCGGGCCGCCCGATCATCGACGAGCAAGGCCGGGCCGAGATGCTGGCCGCCCTGGCCTCGGTCGACTACGTGGTGACCTTCGACGAGGAGAGTGTGGCGGGGCTGGTCGAGCGGGTGTTGCCCGACGTGCTGGTCAAGTCGGCCCAATACGGCGTCGAGGAGGTCGTGGGCCACGAGATCGTCCAGCGCCACGGCGGACAGATCGTGCTGGCTTCGTTCAAGAACCGATACTCCACGAGCACGCTGATCGAGAGAATTCACAGCATGGTGACTGATCCCTCCGTGCTTTCGAGAAATGTAGAGTGGCAAGAGTCGTCCAGAAAGGCGAGCTAGCGAGCGAAAAGGCCTTCCGCAACCGATATACTCAGACACTCAAGAACAGGGGTACCCTCCATGAGCAATGCAAGTGATCAGCAAGCTCCCATTCAACGGCTGAAAGACATCCCCGACCCATTGGTTCGAGAGTACGCCACACTGGGTGTGCAAGTTACACTAGAGGCAAACCTTAGCCACCTTCGTTCCATCAAAGACACAGAACTCAATTGGCTGCAAATGTTTGCCGTTGTGACGCTACCAGCGATCGGATACCTCATGGGCGTAGGTGACAGCAATCCGATGCTGGGGTGGCCAATCGTCATCGTCGTCGTCGTCTATCTTCTCCTCACTGGATGGGTTCAGTACGTTTTTCTTCGTGAGCGGATAAGCTAC
>JBDRTC010000793.1:0-3952 GCA_043824335.1 Planctomycetota bacterium
CAAGCAACGGCCCAAGCTCAAGGGTGTTGGTGTATACGATTGAAAACACGCTCAAATCATTCCCCTGCAATAGGTTGCGCTGATATTCCCACTCGGCCACAGTAAAGTCACGCTAGGTTACGGGGCCTCACCGCCGTTTCCAATTGTTCGCCGTTGACGTCGGCGTGCCACTTTTTTTGGCACTAGAATCTGTGCAAATCCATACAACTGACACAACTACGAATTCCGGGGACAGTAGACCTAAAGCACGCCGTCTCTTAATGCCCGCGCCGACTCGGCGAAGGCCACGACGTTCTCCCAGGGCGTTTCGGGCTGGATCAGGTTCGAGGGCATGAGGATCGCGCGACGGTCCCCGGCGAGAATCTTCGCGTAACGCTCCACTTCACGCCGCACGTCGTCGGCCGAGCCGAACGGAAAGAGCCGCTGCGAGGAGATCGTGGCGGCGAGCAGGATGTCCTTCCCGTAGCGGCGGTAGGCCTCTTCAAAGCTCATGCACTCGGGCTGGACCGGGTGGAGGACGTCGAAACCCACCTCGATCACGTCGGGGACGATCGGATCGATCTTGCCGCAACTGTGGAGGAAAAACTTCGCGCTGGCCACTTCGGCGCGCACCGTTTCGATCACCCGCCGCCACGCGGGCTTGATGAATCGTCTCCACAGCTCGGGCGAAATCTGCATGCCGTGCTGCATGCCGGCGTCGTCGTACATGCACAAAACGTCCACACCCGCCCGGGCCGAGGCGAGCGCCAGCCGGGTGGTGTGATCCGCCGCTTTGCGAATCAGGGCCTCGGCCATCGGCGGGTTGCTCACTAGGTCGACGAGGAAATCGGCCATGCCGCGAATCCACCACGACCATTCGTAGATGCTGCCCGCGTATCCGAACACCGGATAGCCGGCCGCGTGGTGGGCCTCGATGGCCGAAGTGTCCACGTTCGTCTCGATCACGGGAGAAGGCAGGGCCTCGACGTCCTCGACTGAAGAAGCCCGGGCCAGCGGGGCGTACGTTTTGTCGACCGCGCCCTCCACGTCTGCCGCCCGGTGGCCGATCCCCCACTCATCGAACGTCGTGCCCGGCTCCACGGATTGATGGATCGCCGCCGGGTCGTCGCCGCCGAACGAGGCGCGGAGCGAGAAGAGCCGCACGTCGGCCTGGAAGTGCTCGGCCGGGTCGTCGGCGCCGGTCATCCGGCGGAACGTCCGCTCGACGGGCGCGGTGAACCCGGGGATGGCGCCCACGTCGAGCGAGAAGGGAATCCATGCTCCGGCGCCGCCGTCGAGCAACGAGCGCAGGTTGTCGATCGGTCGCTCGGACATCGGCCCTCTCTAACGGACAAACCGGTACGTGCCCTGGTGTTTCTCGGCGATCCGCTGGAGGTCCCACCGGGCGGCTTCGGTTCCGAAGGCGATCGCGTGGATGGGGATTTCGCTGCTGCCCATTGCCATGAGCACCGGCACCGTGTCGTCGGTGAAATTGCCGTCGCTCAAGAGGTAGACGGCGTCCGGTTCCAACTCAAGGGCCAAAAGCATCGCCGATCGGCCGTTGGTGGCCGGCTGAGTGCGGGGATCGACATGGTCCATCCAGCGGCTCAGGAGTCTCCACGTCTCGGGCATCGCCGGCACGAGGCTGGGGCACGGCTCGGGAAAATACATCGGGTAGGAATCGAGCCCGAAGAAGATCACGTAGTATTGCTGATCGGGGCGGAGATTCGAGACCGAGCGAAACAGCTCTCGCTTGGCCTTTCGGAAGCGGTTGCCGGCCATGCTGCGGGAGGCGTCGACGACATAGACGAACCGCGTGCCGGGAACCGTGGCGCCGAAGAAGGTAGCCGCGCCCTCTTGTTTGCCGTCCGTGCCACCCGAGCCGGATGGCGCCCCGCCCGGCAGGCCGAAACTCCAGGCGACCTGGTCGGAGGGTGCGGGCAGGTCGGCGTAGAGCGGCCGGGTGAGGTCGCCGGCGGTCACGGCGAGCGGCTCGGCGCTTGGCGGGGCCACGACCGGGAACGGCGACGTCGCACACTCCGGCACGGGCACCTCAAACTGGACGAACTCCACGCCATCGTGCGACGCCCACTGAGAAACCACCAACAACGGGGGTTCTCCTTCCTCCGGCCGCCCCAACGTGGCCACGGCGAGCAAGCCAACCAGCGCGAGATGGAACCCGGCGCTGGCGAGAAATCCGTAGATTGTCCGAACTTCGATCATCACTTCAGGACCCCTGATACCGGCTCTCATTGTACCGCCACCGGTGCAATTGGGAAAGAAGCAGGCGAGGTTCTGATTCTTGTTCGGGGGCGTTCCCGAGGCTAGAATGTGCAGCGCGCCGATTCTGCCTGCCGCGACGATTGCGGGAACGCAACCGTCGACGGTTTCCCTCCACACTGCACCCACGGGAGAACCGACGATGCAATCCATTGCTGCTTGCTCTGCATCGTTAGCCGCGCTGTTCATTTTCAGCACGGCACTGCCTGCTGAAGCGGCAGGCCACGGCCCGGAGCGACCGAACATCCTTTGGATCACCTGTCAAGACATCAGCCCCAATCTCGGCTGCTACGGCGACTCCTACGCCCGCACGCCCGTGCTCGACGGGCTGGCCTCCCCAAACGTCCGCATCGCCGCCGCCGAGGCCCTGGCGAACGTGGGCCGCGTCGAGGACGCCATGCCGGCGCTGATTGCCGGGCTCGGGCACGAAACACCCTTCATCCGCCTGCGGGCGATGAACGTGCTGGACCGTCTCGGCATAAAGGCCCGGCCCGCCCTGGCGGCCATGAAAGAGGCCCGGCTGGAAGCCAAGAGCCACGTGGGCGATTACCTGGGCCGGATGGTCGAGTACGTGCCGGAGAAATTCGGCGGCGCGGAGAAGTAGTGGGTTTGTAACGTCCGTCCCGGAGTGGCGGCACGGCCATCCTCGCTGCCACACAGGCCGGGAGGTTGTGCAACGGGTCCCCGGATCGCCTTTGCAATCGCGGCCAGAGCCTACCGCGTGCTGGCGCGGTAGGTGCTGCCCGGGCTGAGCTTCTCGGCGTACGACATCATGGCGAACAGGGCCAACTGGTCCCGCTGGTTCGATGAGGCGGCCTTCGCTAACATGCCGGCGATGTGGCGGAGTTCGGCGTCGGCAGCTTCGGCGACGCGCCCGCTACCGGGCACGTGCCGGGCGTAGACGTACATGTGGAAGGGGAGTCCGCCGAACTTGCTCCCCCACTGGCTGATGTAGTCGATCCCGGCCTGGCCGCCCAGGTTCGTCGACATCCACTCAAGCGCCTTCGACCACTGTGCCAAGGCCGCCTGATAGCGCTCCGTGCCGGGCTCAAGATGGGAAAGGCCAGCGGAGTATGCCTCCAGGCAGTACATCATCACCGTGGGCGTGATGGTCTCCGGTGGAAAGTGGACGGCGACCGTGAGCAGGTCCTGCCGGTTGAGCCAGTCGATCGTCCCCAGGCCGATTTTCAGATAGGACTCTTCGCCCGTTTCGTCGTAGAGGCAAAAGGCCAGCGACCCAAAGATGCCGCTGGAACACCACCACTCCCTGTCGGACTTGGGCCAGTAGCCGTCGGTGACCCCGCCCGAGGGCCGGACGAAATTTTCCATCACCAGCTTGGCAAACGACTCGACCGAATTCAGGTATCGCTCCTTCTCGGCCGGGTCCTTAGAGCGGACCGCCGTGGCGAGCACGCCGTGGGCGATCGAAGCGCTGTCGGCCACGTACCAGCCGCCTTCCTGCTCGCCCGGCTTGCGACCGTACTGCATGTAGTAAGCCCCCCGAGGGATCATTCCCTCCTGGTATTCGATCATCCGGTCCGACCAGAGCTTGCAGGCGTTTAAGTATTCCTCTTTGCCGGTCATGTCGTAGGCGACGGCCAGGGCGCGGACGACGTACGAGTCCCAATAGAACGCCCGGCCGATCCTGTCCGTGGTTCGGGCCTGCTTCTCGACAATTTTGGAACCTGCGTCG
>JBDRTC010000794.1:0-8243 GCA_043824335.1 Planctomycetota bacterium
ATCGCCCGGATCGCTTCGGCCCACGGCGGCTACTCCGTCTTCGCCGGCGTGGGCGAGCGCACCCGGGAAGGAAACGACCTCTGGCTCGAAATGCAAGAGGCCAAAATCGGCGACACCGGCCGATGCGTGATGGAGCAGACCTGCATGGTCTTCGGCCAGATGAACGAGCCGCCGGGCGCGCGGCTCCGCGTCGGGCTCTCGGCCCTGACCATGGCCGAGTATTTCCGCGACGCCACCGGGGCCGACGTCCTCCTGTTTATCGACAACATCTTCCGCTTCTCGCAGGCCGGCAGTGAAGTCTCCGCCCTGTTGGGCCGGATGCCCTCGGCCGTCGGCTATCAGCCCACGCTGGCTACCGAGATGGGCGCGCTCCAGGAACGGATCGCCTCGACCGCGAAGGGGGCGATCACCTCGGTGCAGGCGATCTACGTGCCGGCCGACGACCCCACCGACCCCGCCCCGGCCGCCGCCTTCGGGCAGCTCGACGCCTTCATCTACCTCGAGCGGGCGATCACCGAGAAGGGGATTTATCCGGCCGTGGATCCGCTGGCTTCCGCCAGCCGGGTGCTCGACCCGCAATACGTAGGCGACCGGCACTACGCCATCGCCCGGCGCGTGCAGCGAACGCTCCAACGCTACCGCGAGCTGCAAGACATCATCGCCATCCTCGGCGTCGACGAGCTGGCCGAGGCGGACAAGATCGTCGTCCACCGGGCACGCCGCATGGAACGGTTCCTCTCGCAGCCGTTTTTGGTTGCCGAGGTCTTCACCGGCAAGCCGGGCGAGATCACCCCCCTGGAAGACACCATACGGAGCTTCGAGGAGATTGCCGACGGCAAGTGGGACCACCTGCCCGAGCAAGCCTTCATGTACGTCGGCGCCATCGAGCAGGCCGCCGCCCAGGCCGAGAAGATGGAAGCGGGGAAGTGAGGGGTGAGGGGTGAGGGATGAGGGATGAGGGGTGAGGGGATAGAAGGGGACGCATGACGATTGCTCCGGCGTCAAACGCCCGCCGACTGCGGTCGGCGGGGATGCCCTCCAGTTGGTGTGGCAGTTGTACTGCCGCACCTCGGCTGGAGGCAGCAGTGCAACTGCTGCCCCAACGGAGGCAGGAACCGGGAAGTTATTTGTCGGCCGTCCCGAAGTGAACAGTGGTTCGTGCCGGAGAGGAACAACGTCGATGCCAAACACCCCTCACCCCTCATCCCTCGCCCCTCACCTCTCCCAACTCCATTGCATTGTGGTGACGCCCGAGAAGCCCGTGGTCGACCAACCGGCCCAGTTCGTGGCGATGCCGTTGGTCGACGGCGAGATCGGCATCGCGCCCGGCCACACGCCCATGATCGGCCGGCTGGGGGCGGGCGAGCTGCGGATCACCCGGGAAGGCGAAGTCAGCCGCTACTACGTCGAGAGCGGGTTTGTCGAGGTCGTCTCGAACGTCGTCACGCTCCTGACCAGCCGGGCCGTCCGGGCCGAAGACCTCGACGAAGCGGTCCTCCAAGAACAGCTCTCCACCGCCCGCCAGCGCCCGGCCAACACGCCCGACCTCATGACCCAGCGCGACCGCGCCGTCGCCCTCTCCCGCGCCCAACTCCGCGTCGCCCGACGGGCAGGTGCGTAGACTTCCCCGGGCAAGAAAATCAATCGTAGGGCCGGATTCCCGGGTGTTGTCGGGTCGGCGAACCTCTTAAGCCCGCGTCTGTCTTATGGATGACGCTCGACCCCGGCCGCGGATGTCTCGACAATTCCTGGAGCCTGTGAGCCGATGACGCAATCACCGCCCGTGCCCGAGACGATCCACACCACCAAAGACAACCGCTCCTTCCACGTGCGCCGGGCGAGGCGGGAGGACGCGGCGGCGATGCTGCGTTACGCGGAGGCGTTGTTCGAGGAGCCGGACTTGCCGGTCCTCTACTCGCCTGGCGAGTTCGCCCTGACGTTGGCCGAGGAGGAGGAGTTCATCCAATCGCACGAGGCGCCGGGCGCTTTGTTCCTGCTGGCGTTTTCGGAGGAGGAGGTGATCGGGTCCCTGGGATTCCAGGCCGGCAAGCAGGCCCGCACCAGGCACGCCGGAATCTTCGGCGTGAGCGTGGCCGGAGCGTGGCGGGGCGTCGGGGTCGGTTCGGCGCTGATCGGGCGGCTCGTGGCCTGGGCCCGGGAGCATCCCGAGATCGAGCGAATCGGGCTGGAGGTCTTTGCGACCAATCCGAGAGCGCACGAGCTATACCGCCGCTTCGGCTTCCAGGAAGAAGGACGTCGCCGCGGGGCAATCCGGCTGGGCCAGCGCCGCATCGACACGATTCAGATGGGCCTCCTCTTGCCGACGAAAGGGCCGGCCTATTGAGATGGGCACTCTCCGGCGGGATAATGCCGGAGTGGCCGCGGGTCGTGGCCGGTGAGAACGGCCGTTCGATCCATCGTGCGAGGAAAGCGATCTTCTCTTTTCGACTCGATCCTTGAGCCAACGGTAGGTCTTGCCATGACTGATCACGATCCGCAGTCCGACGCCGCCCCAGAACCGGTCCCGGCCGACGCCTTCGGGGCGGCCGCCCCGCCGCAAGCCGAGATGTCGCCGGCCGAGGCCCTGCAAAGGATCCGCGAGGGGCAGGCGATCTCCAACGTGAGGATCGCCGGGCTCGTGTTTCGGGGCGAGTTCCCCATGGCGATCAAGATGGAGAACGTCACGCTGGTGCGTCCCCGGTTCGCCGGGGCCACGTTCGGTGACGTGGTCGGCTTCTATCGCTGTACGTTGCTGCGGCCCCACGTCGGCCAGAAGACGGTTTTTGAAAAAGTGCTCCACCTGGGCGGCTCCACGATTCGGAAGGGAATTTTTAAGAACTGCACCATCCGCGGGCCGCTCCGATGCGACGGCTGCCGGTTCGTGAGCCGGTTTCGCGTGGAGAAGTGCCGGCTGGAAGGCGGGGTCCGCTTCTGGGACGCCCGATTCGAGGGCTGGGCCGAGTTCCACGATTGCCACTTCGGCGGCCAGGCCGACTTCCGCAGCTTCCACGCCGACGAAGGCGTCCAGTTCGAGCGGTGCCGGTTCACCGGCGACTTCCTGCTCCGGGGCTCCACGGTCTCCAAGAAGCTCGACTTCGGCACCTCCCACTTCGAGAACCTCGTGGACCTCTCCAAGGCCAAGCTGCACGACTTCGTCTACATGGAGCGGATCGAGCAGGGCGAGAAGCAGCAATTCGCCGTGGCCAACTCGATCGCCGATCGGATCCTCATCGGGGCCGAGCAGCTCAACGGGCGGCTGGCCAGCGAAGAGAGCAAGGAGCACGGCGTCGCGATGCAGGAATTCGGGCTGTTGAAGCGGAATTTTGAAACGCTCAACCGCCACGAAGACGAAGACTGGGCCTTCTACCGCTTCAAAATCAACCAGCGACGCGCCCGGCCGCAAAGCTGGCTCCGCCCCTGGACGAAGCTCGTGCATTTGTGCGACCTCGTCTTTCTCGACTGGGGCTGCGGCTACGGCACCGACCCGTTCCGCGCCGTGCGCACGGCGGCCGTGATGATCGTGCTGTTCGCGGTCGTCTACATGAGCGGGATCCAGTATTTCGACGTTCCGCATCCGCCCCTGCCGGACCAGCCGATGGAGAGCCTCGCCAACCGCGGTCTGTTCGGGCCGATGACGAGCATCTCCGTCTTTACCGCAGGCTTTACGGGCGAGCATCTCAATATGGCCCAGGGGTGGATGCTCATGCCGCTGGGAATCGAGGCCCTGCTGGGGACGCTCTTGTGGGGCCTGTTCATCGTCGCCTTCAGCCGGAAAGTGATTCGGTGACGAAGTCGCGTCTCGTGGTCCCGGTCCTGATCGCCGGGCTGTTCGTCTGGTTCTTCGCCGAGGCACTCTTCGGCGGCGGGGTGTTCGTCTTTCGCGACGCGGGGCACTACTACTATCCGCTCTTCCAGCTCGTCAAGAGCGAGTGGACGGCCGGCCGGGTGCCGCTGTGGAACCCGTACGAAAACCTCGGGGCGCCCCTGGCCGGGAACCCGACCAGCAGCGTCTTCTACCCGGGCGCGCTGGTCTTCCTTTTGCCCATCGACTACGCCTGGGCGTACAAGCTCTACGTGATGGGGCACGTGCTGTTGGCCGCCGCGGGAGCGTACCGGCTCGGCCGGCATTGGGGCGGGAGCGTGGAAGCCTCGGGCGTGGGCGCCCTCTCCTATGCGTTCTCCGGGAACGTGCTCTTCCAGTACACGAATGTGGTCTTCCTGGTCGGGGCGGCCTGGCTGCCATTGGCCGTGCTGGCTGCCGATCGGATGTTGGTTTGGGGAGCGGGGGACGGGGGCCAGGGGCCAGGGGGGAGAGGACAGGGGACAGGGGACAGGGGACAGAAGGCCGTGAGTGGGAGGTGGGCCGGAATGCGTGCCGCCCTGCTCTTTGGGGCGGTGCTGGCGCTGATGACGTTGGGCGGCAGCGCCGAGATGGCCTACCACGCCGGGTTGATCGCCGCGATGTACGCGCTGTGGCTCTGGTCGTACGAGCGGAAGGGTTCAGGGTTCAGGGTTCAGGGTTCAGAAAGCCCACCTCGCCCCTCGCCCTTCCTTGCTCACCCCTCACCCCTCACCCCTCGCCCCTTACGAACGTGGCGTCCCACACTGCTGTTCCTGGCGGCCGTGGTTGGGTTGGTTTTGTCGGCGGTGCAGGTGTTTCCGGCTTTGGAGTTGAGCCGACGGAGCGGACGTGACGCCAGCCCGGTGGCGCGAAGCGTCTATGAAGTTCCCAAACACCTGCCAAGCGGCGACCGCGGAATCAGTCGGGGACTGTCCCAATTTTCCCGCGACCATGCGAAGCATGGTGCCCAAAATGGGACTGTCCCCCTCCGAAACCCTCATTGGGCCGACGGGCTGACCTGCCGGCAGCTCGAGCCGGGAACGCACCATGGGCACGTCTATCATTTCAGCGTCGGGCCGTGGCGGCTGGCCGAGTACGTTTGGCCGAACTCGACCGGCCGGCAGTTCCCCGTACACCGCCGCTGGCTGGCGGCGGTCCCGGCCGAAGGGCGGATCTGGGTCCCTTCGCTCTACATGGGCCTGTTCCCGCTCCTCTTGGCGATAGCCGCTCTACGGCTTCGCAGGGGCGACGCCCAAGAGTCATGGCTCTCCTGGCTGGCCCTGTTGAGCGTGGTGGCCAGCTTCGGCCACTACGGCCTGGGCTGGCTGGCCCATGAAATCCAGATGGCGGCCGGCCGGGACCCGTCGGCCCCCAGGCTCGTCGGCGCCCCGTTCGGCGGCCTCTACTGGCTCTTGACGGTGACGTTGCCCGGCTACGTCTACTTCCGCTACCCGGCCAAGCTGCTGGTGATCGCGACCCTGGCGCTGAGCATGCTCGCCGTTCGTGGCTGGGACCGGACTTTCCGTGAGCCGGCCCCCCGCCCGGCGCGAGGGCTGTTGTGGTTAGGCGGCGTGAGCTTGGCGGGTGCGTTGGCGGTCGCGGCGTTGTTTCCGATGCGCCAGCGGTGGCTGGGCCATGTCGCTCCGGACGTCTTGTTCGGCCCGCTGGACACGGCCGGCGCATGCCTGGACCTGCTCTTCGCCCTGCTCCAAACCGCCGTCTTGTGCGCCGCCGGCTGGTGGCTGCTCCACTGCGCTGGCCGTGATTCTCGAAAGTTGGGTGGCACTGGCGTCTCGCCAGTGTGCCTCTGCAACCACGGGCAAGATGCCCGTGCCACCCAGGAATTCAGTTACCCCAAGGCAATCGCCCTGGTTCTGATCGCGGTCGATCTGGCCGTGGCCAACGGCTGGATGGTGGCCTGCGCCCCAGCCGACGAGTGGCAGAGGCAATCGAAGCTAGCTACCCTCCTCCAAGAGGAGCAAGCCCGACGGGGCGACGATCAGCCGTATCGCGTGTTTCGCCGGCCGATCTGGATGCCGCCGTCGTGGAGTTCGTCCGCTTCGCCCGATCGGATGGCCGAGGCCATGCGCTGGGACCGCGACACGCTCTGGCCGAAGCACAATCTGCCCGCGGCAGTCGCCGTGGCCGAAGTGCAGGGCACGATGAAGCCGTACGACTACCAGGTGCTCTTGTGGGTAACGAAGCGACACGCGCTCAAATCCGGCGACGCCGTGCCGCCGGCAACGCCCATGCTGGAGGCGATGAACCCAAAATACTTGATCCTGCGGGCCAACGACCGGCCGCACGGCATGGAGCCGGTTGCCCTGGCCGGCACCGAAGCCGACGGGCTGGAGGACGTCTCCCTCTGGCACAATCCCGAGCACCTGCCGAGGGCGTGGATTGTCCACCGGGTGGAGGTTCTGCCGCCGATGGCCTCCCGCGATCCGCGCGAAATCTGGCGGCGGACCGAGCAGGTGTTCTATCCGGAGGGTCGCCGGCGCGATCTGCGGGAGTCGGCCGTCGTCGAGGCGGACGTGAAGCTAATCCCCATTTCTCACCAAGCCGATACGCTCCGAGACAGTGTGCCACTGCTTCGCAGAAGCAGTGCACGTCGCAGCTCCGCGGCACTGCTTGCCTTGCGGCAAGCAGTGGCACACGGTGGTGAGAAAAGCGGGCTGAACGCGGTTCCGGCCGAGGCCGGCGGCGAAACGTGCCGCGTCACGCGGTACGATCCGTTGTGCGTTGAGATCGAGGCCCGGCTTGCGCAGCCCGGGCTGGTCGTGCTCGCGGATCAGCACTATCCCGGCTGGCACTTGGAAGTTGAAACGGCGGGCCAGCCAAGTCGCACGGTGCCGATCCTGCGGACCAACCGCGTGATGCGGGGCGCGTGGCTCGAGGCCGGACGCCACCGGCTCACCTATCGCTACCGTCCGCCCCGGTTCCTCTGGGGCGCCTGGCTGAGCGGCCTCGGCTGGATCGGCCTGGGAGCGATCGGGATTGCGACGGCCATCCACCGTCGCCAACGCACCAATTCCCCGGGGGACGCAGCCCCCGGGCGTTTAGACCAGTGTTGATCCCCAACGCCCGGCGCGTTCAGTCTGGTGTTGATCCCAGTTGATCCCCAACGCCCGGCGGCTGCGTCCGCCGGGGTGGCACGCGCGTAGCCCCGATTCCCGGGAGCGCCGGCCGCCGGGCGCTGTAATCAATGCTGACAAGCCGCTACCGCGATGGTGGCGGCGCCTCCGATGCCGCGGAGTCGCCCGGCTCCTTTTCGCACGGCTCGATCTCGGGCTCCAACTCGTCGGACCGGCCTCCCAGCATGCGCAGCTTGGACTTCTCCAAGGTCACGGTCGTGTGCGGGGCGACCGATCGGGTGAGCCAGACGCTCGATCCGATCACCGAATCATGGCCGACCACCGTATGGCCGCCCAGGATCGTGGCGTTGGCGTAGATGACCACCCGGTCTTCGATCGTCGGATGCCGCTTCGTGCCGCGGACCAAGTTGCCCTGGGCGTCGGTGGGAAAGCTCAACGCGCCGAGCGTGACGCCCTGGTAAAGCTTCACCCACTCGCCAATCTCGCACGTCTCACCGATGACCACGCCGGTTCCGTGGTCGATGAAGAAGTGCTTGCCGATCCTGGCTCCGGGGTGGATGTCGATGCCCGTTCGGCTGTGTGCCCATTCGGTCATCATTCGTGGGATCAGCGGCACCTCGAGCTCGTGCAGCAAGTGGGCCAGGCGGTACACGGTCACCGCCTCCAGACCCGGGTAGCAGAGGATCACCTCGTCGAGCGACTTGCTGGCCGGGTCGCCGGCGTGGGCCGCGTCGACGTCGAGTGCCAAAAGCCCTCGCAGCTCGGGCAACTGATCCAAAAAGGCAAGGGTTCTCGCCTGGCCGAGCGCCTCGTAGTCGTGCCGCTGCTGCGGATCGCAGCGCACGTTGTCGCCCGCATCGTGGCAGAGCGCCCGGGCGATCTGCGCCGTCAGCCGATCGTGCAGTTGATCGATCAGATCCCCGACGTGATAAGTCACGTTTCCCAAGTGCAAGCGATCGCGGCGCCGATAGCCCGGGTAAAGGATTTCCTTGAGGTCTTCGGTGGCCGAGACGATCGTTTCGTAGTTCGGCAGCGGACAATGCCCCAGGTGGTTGATCGTCCCCATCTCGGCATAGGTGCTGACGATTCGGTCGGTCAGCGCGGGCAGGCTTTGCTTGAGTCGAAAATCAGACGCCATCAGAGAACCTCTTCTTCCTCGACCTTCCCCTGCTGGATGATCGCGAAGTCCGGTGCCAAGGAGGCGATCACCTCCGGCGGGCTCCAGGCCACCTCGGGTGGCAGAGGAGTGGTCGTGGTCGGGGTTGTGGTCGGCGGGAGGGTGGTGGTGGGTGAGGTGGTGGTGGTGG
>JBDRTC010000795.1:0-2282 GCA_043824335.1 Planctomycetota bacterium
CGCAAAGCGGCGAACCGGACGCGGGGTTCACTTTGAAGCTTTTTGCAGGGTAAAATAGGTTTCATCGGGTAGCCGGATAGCAACCGGCGCACGGCCCCCGGCAATTTCGGAACCATCCCCGAGGGTTGCCGGAGGGTCGGCCCTTCTCAGCGAAAGGATGGTATCTATGATTGAGAATCACCCCGACGTGCATCGGGTCCTGGAGCGGGCGAAGGCGACCATGCAATACATCTGGTCTGGGGTCCATCCTAAGAAGGCGGGACTGACTCTGGACAACCTGCCGCCGGAGTTGCAGCCGTTCCTTGCGATCTGCATAGGCAAGGGTTGGGTGCGCGTTGACGGTCAGAACGCTTTCGATCGGGCGGGCTATCTCCGACTGACCGACCAGGGAGCCGGGATTCTGGCGGAACACCGCTTGACCCCGACCACACCCCCGGCCGAGAGTAAGGATGAGCAGCCGGAGGCGGTCATCGAGCCGCCCGCGCCACGGCTGACGGTAGACTTGGCTTGCATGACGATAACGTTAGACGGTAAGCCGTTTGACCTGTCGAGCAAGCAAGCCCTTCGCTGGGTACAGGTTTTGGCCGAACACGAGGGTGAGTGGATCAGTGCGCCGGAGTTGAAAGGCTACGACGGGGAGTTGGACGGCTGCCGTCCCGACCATCACTGCAAGCCATATTTGCCCCCCGAGATTCTCAATCTCATCAAGACGGACCGCCGCAAGGGCTCGCGACTCCGCCTGCCCTAGTAAGGCCCTATAAAGGCCGTAGTAAAACCGTATCTACGGCGGGGCGGTCGGGCGTATAGTTCGGGTGTTATGAGCGAGCCCGAACAAAGCAACGCCCTGGACGCCTTACGGCGTCTGACCCTCGACCAGGTTGAGAACCGTCTCGCCGAGATCGACGGCGAGCGGGCCTCCCTGTCTCTCTTGCGGCGTTCCATCGTCGCCCGCGAACGTGCTCAGAGGCGGACCCAGGAACGATCCGTCAGTCGGATGGGAGGCCGCGATGAGTAAGGCCCTCTCCGTGAAGCGCGTGGCCGAACTGCTCGGCATCCGAACGCATGGCGTGCTCGCGTTGATAAAGTCCGGACAGCTACCGGCAATCGACGTTAGATTGCAGCCCGAGCCCGGTGGTAGGCCAAGGTGGCGCGTGTTGCCCGACGATTTTGATTCTTTCCTACTGCGGCGGACTTACCAACGCCCGGCTCCGCGGCGTCGAAGGCGGAAACCCCCGAGCAGAATCAAGCAGTATTTCTAATGCCCAAGCTGACCGTTAAGCAGTATTTCTAATGCCCGAGCTATCGCCACTTCCGTTGTCCCCAGATGATCTCGCCAATTTGCGAGCGTCCGGCCTGAGCGATAGCACGATTCGGGCAAACAAGATTCGCACCCAAGATGGCGCGATGATCTTCGCCTACCGAAATCTAAGTGGCGCGACAAACGGCTTCCTCAGAAAACGGCCGCACGATCCGCGCGTGATAGACGGCAAGCCGGTGAAGTACGAACAGGCCAAGGGGTCGATCCCTCATGCGTACTTTCCGGCCGGTTGTCTGAAGCAACTACGCGCCGGGACCGGGCCCGTGTACGTCACCGAGGGTGAGAAGAAGAGCTTGGCGCTGGCCCAGATGGGATTCACTGCGATCGGCCTGGGCGGCGTTTGGGCGTGGAAGATCAAGGGAACGGACACTCTAATCCCCGACCTGCAGGGAATCGGCTGGCAAGGTCAGACGGTGTACGTCGTTTTCGACCACGATAAAGAACAGACCACGCGCATCAAAGTCCGACTGGCCGAGGGGCGCTTTGGCAAAGCGTTGGCCGCGGCCGGTGCGAAGTTCGTATCCCGTGTGACGCTACCTGCCAGGCCGGGAGGCGCGAAGCAGGGCGTCGACGATTATCTGCTTGCCCACGGCCGCGAGGCTTTCGTCAAGCTGGTTGAATCGGCCACGCTCCTGGAAGATTCGGAGAAACCGGACGTCGTGCCGATTCCCCTGGGCGAGCTGGTTACACGTTATCCGGACCTGCGCACACCGATCATCCACGGGATTGCCCGCGCCGGCGAGACGATCAACGCAATCGCACCGTCGAAAGCCGGGAAAAGCTGGCTGGCATGGGCCTTGGCTCTTTCAATCGCTTTAGGAAAGAAGTGGCTCGGGCGATTCGCCGTAGAGCGGGGCCGCGTGCTCATCGTCGACAACGAGCTGCACCCCGAAACTATCGCCTGGCGCGGCAAGACGGTTGCTCAAGCGATGGGATTGAAGCCGGAAGGAATCGACGTGCTGCC
>JBDRTC010000796.1:0-2483 GCA_043824335.1 Planctomycetota bacterium
AGCCATGATCATCGGATGCTTTGCTCTGGTGGAGCCGTTTGCCGGGATGGAGCGGCAGTTTCACGCCATTCGGGAGATGGGCATCGAGTACGCCGACCTGACCGACAACCACGACGGCGCCAGCCTGGGGGCCACCTACGGCTTCGTGGCCTCGCTCAGTCTCGACAGCCACCCGGCAATCGTTCGAAAGATGGCCCAAGACGCCGGCCTGACGCTCACCGCCTTCTGCGCGCACGCCAATCTGCTCGACCCCTCCAGCCCCGACCTTTACGGAGCGTTCGAGGTGATTAAGGCCATCCGCCTGGCCCACCTGCTGGGAATCCGGCACGTCATCACCACCGAGAGCGAGCCGAGGACCGAGTTCGGCCGGGGCCTCACGCCCGAGGAGCAGTTGTTCCTCATCCGGGAGAAGCTCCACACGCCAATCCTCTGGGCGGAAGAGCTGGGCGTCGAGCTGTTGCTGGAAACCCACGGCCCGGTGACCGATTCGGTCGATCGCATGGCCACGCTCTTGGACGCCCTGGGGCACGAGGAGACGGTGGGGATCTGCCTCGACACGGGCAACAGTTGGCTGGGCGGGGCCGAGCCAATCGACTACGTGCGGAGATTCGGCAGGCGGATCAAGCACGTGCACTGGAAAGACATCGGACCGGAGTGGGAAGCGAAACGCGGCACCGTGTTCGGATGCGGCATGGCCACCATTCCCCTGGGCGACGGCGTGATCGATCTTGAGGCGATCATCGGGGCGCTCAAGGACATCGGCTTCGACCAGGCCACAACCCTCGAGGTGGCCGGCGCCGACAACGTTCGCCTCTCGGCCGAGCGGTTGAGAGCGTGGTGCGGGGAGTAGAATTGGCGATCGCCCCCACGGAACGCAGTCCGTGGGCGTTTTGGAGATACGTGGCACCCGCGATCGTGGGACGTCTTGAAGGAGATAGCGCCATGACCGAACGCCCGCTCACCTCGATTCCGGCCTGCTTGGCGTAGTTGTTGGTCTTTTCCGCGGTTTTCGGGCCGCTCCCTCGACGACGCCGTGCCCGTCGTGGGCGACCAGTGCCGGACCCTCGTCCAATGGCGCGACGGCGACGACCTCGGCGTCGAACCGGGCGAGCCCATCGCGCTGCGCTTTCGCATGAACAAGGCCAGGATCTACGGCCTGGACTTTGAATGACAAAGAAGCCCTAGAATAGTTTCGAGAGGTTGACTTTGCCCTCCTCGCCGGGGACTTGCTCGATCGCCAGGATCGATTCGTCGATCGTTTCGCGCAGGCTGCCGGCTCGGCGGTACATGGCCAGGATGTTCTCCAAGGGCGAGCCGACCTGGATGGCGTGGGTGGGCCCAAGGAAAAGGCCACCGTCGGGGAACAGTTCCAGGCGGCGGTCGACCTCGCGCTCGACTTCGTCGGCCGATCCCCAGGCAAGCGTGGTCTGAACACAGACGGTGCCGCAGAACACCAGTCGATCCCCGAAGCGCCCGTTGAGGGCCGCGATGTCCATCTCGGGGGTCGTGGGCTGGACGACGTCGTAAACGTCCAGCCCCATCTCGATCAGCCGCGGCAGGAAATCGACGCAGCAGCCGCACATGTGCAGCATCACCCTGGCGCCGTGCCGGTGCACCATCTCGAAGTACTTCCCGTACTTGGGCGCGAAGTGTTTTTCAAAAATCTCCATGCTGATCATCGGCCCCCGCTGATTGCCCAGGTCTTCGCCAATGTGCGTGAAATCGATCAGCCCCTCGGCCGCCTCGAGCATGCGCCGGTGCATCTCGTAATAGAACTCGAACCGGGCCTGCATGATCTCCAGGTAGACCGGGTGGTCGTCGATCAGGTCGGTAAGCACCTGCTCCATGCCCCGGGCGCGGGAGATCCCGTTGATCAGGTCAACATCGCCGGCCGTGCCGCAAACGACGGCGAATTCCTTGCGAAGCACCTCGCACTGCTCTTTGATCGTCGAGTAGTCGAACCAATCGGCCTTGGGAAAATGGGTGCGGTCCAGGTCCACCAGCGCATCGACTCCGGCAAAGGGAAGGTAACAGGCTTCCAGGTACTTCCCGGCCTCGAACTCGGCGTACTTGTAACGCTCGCCAAAATAGCCTTCCACGCTCCCGTCCGGAAAGGTTCGCAGCTTGGGCCCGCGGTAGATCGGCTCCACGTAGCGGAAGTCGTCGCCCACCACGCGGAGCAACTGCTCCATGTTCGCGAGGCCGAAATGCTCCATGAGGGTCTGATTGATTTCCGGCGTCCCCTCGTGCTTGATCGGGATGCGATCGTACCCTCGCCTCTCGAACGCGCTCAAAACTCGCTCTCTGGAGTTCATGGAACAAGCTCCTTCGTGTCGATGGGCAGACGGGCTTCTCCTCCGACCAGGCGACCGAGACGGCCGCCACGGCGCGCAAGACGGACTTTCCCAGCTTGTCAGATACTCAGGACCTCGTCAACCGTGGAACCGTCTTTTGGGCGCGCGGGTGCCTGGGGCAAAGCGAAG
>JBDRTC010000797.1:0-7515 GCA_043824335.1 Planctomycetota bacterium
TGGATCTGGTGATAGTCGGCGTCAAAATGGATCCAGCCATGCCGGGCGAGCACGCGGAGCGTGTACGTGTCGACGACGAACGTGGGCCGTCCGCCCGCGTACAGCAGAATCGAGTCGGCGGTCTCCGGACCGACGCCGTTAACGCCAAGCAACTCTTCCCGCAGCGTCGACAGCTCGGTGGCGAACATCGCTTCCAGCGAGCCGCCGTAGCGATCGACGAGAAGCTCCAGCAGGTTGCGGAGCCGGCGCGCCTTCAAGCGAAAGTATCCGGCCGGCCGGATCAATTCCTCCAATTCGTTTGTGGGCAGGTCGTAAAGTACCCGCGGTTCGAGCAGTCCCTCCTGCTTGAGACGGTCGATCGCCTTGGCGACGTTCTTCCAGGCGGTATTCTGCACCAGGACCGCCCCGACCAGGACCTCGAAGGGCGAATCGCCCGGCCACCAGTGCTGCGAACCATACGCGGCAAGAAGCCGGTCGTAAACTTCCTCAAGGGTGGCGCTCATTCTGCTTATCTTAGCTGATTTGCCACGGCTGCCAAACTCCCCTAGCACAGCGGTTGTTCTGAAGTTCTCCAGTTCGGCCAATTCACGTTCGTGATATTTCAAGCGGTGCCCGGCCGTCAGTCGAAGATGAGGAAGGCCCGAGGGGGTTCGGGTCTGTGTATCCGACGTATTTCTCCGGGTACGGGTTGTCTCCCATGGCTTCCGCATTTACCCGCAACACTCCGCTCAGTCGACTGGCCGAGAGTTATTGGGCCGAGTCGAGCCGGCCGATGGCCAGTTTGGTGTTTATTGCGCCGCTCTTGGTCATCTACGAGTTGGGCGTGCTGGTGTTGGGACCCGAGTCGGTCCGCAACGGGGCGGATCTCTGGCTGCGTGAACTGCTGCGATTTGCGGGCTTTGGCCAGTATTTCCTGCTGCCGGCGGCGACCGTGGTGCTCCTCTTGAGCTGGCACTACACGACGCGGCGGCCCTGGCGGCTCTCCAGCGGGCTTTTCCCCGGGATGTTCGTGGAATGTCTTCTGTTGGCGGTCTGCCTACGTCTGATCCTCGAGCTTCAGGGCATCTTGTTTCACGGTGTTACCGGATCGCTGGACCCTCTGGACGGGGCCTCGACCGTGAGGATGGACGTCAGCGGCGGCGTCCGCGATGCGGTCGGCTTTCTCGGAGCGGGGGTTTACGAAGAGCTATTATTCAGGCTGATGCTTCTGCCGGCGGTGGGCTGGGCACTGCGACGTTCGGGCATGGGACGGCGTCCGAGCGTCTTTCTCGCCGTGATCGTGACGAGCTTGATGTTCGCAGCCGCCCATTATGTGGGGCAACCCGCCGGGGCGCTCTTGTCGGCCGGCTCTCCCATCTGGTTCAGTTTCCTGTTCCGATTCCTGGCCGGTGTCTTTTTCAGCGTGTTGTTCGTCTACCGGGGTTTCGGGATCACGGCCGGCACCCACGCCGGGTACGACATCCTGGTGGGGTTGTTCTAATCGGCCGGATTTTGTGGCGTCGGCTCGACGCTAGCAAGGCTGAATTGTCGAGCAAGTCCCCAAAGCTTGTCAACCCCCAAATGCTTCTCATTCTCGCCGGCGACAAAACGGGCTTTGTACTTCTTGCAGACAAAGCTTATAATGGCGTCCGTCTTATGTGGTTCATACGTTCCGATCGGGTATCTTCGAGAACCGGAAGGAGTCTTTTTGTGCCCACCGATCGACTGACCGTTCGACCGAAAATTGCGGAGCTCGTTTTCCGACTCTATGGGCGGCCTCTTCATCCGGAACTTTTTGAAGTCCATTCTTCGCGAACCGTAAAGCGCGGCGATTACCAGGCCAAGATCGACATTACCAGCACCGGTCACGTGATGACGTGGCGCTACGCGGGCCTGACGTTGACCGAAGTGGTCACCTCGGCCCGGCCCCCGCTGCCCGAGCGACGGCGATTGATGTCGTACCGGCTCAAGGGCGAGCGGAACGACCGCGTCGAGTGCCGCGGCGGCGTCACCTACGAGGTCGGCTTCCAGCTCGAGCCCGTCGAACCCGAAGTGTTCTGGACCTACCAGGACGAGCTCACCCGCGACGGCCGCCGCCAAGGCATGTTCCACCGGTTCGATTCCAGTGGCCGCATCGCCCTGGGGGCCCTCAGCTACGTGAGCGTTCAAACGCGCAGCCGCAGCCTCTTGCTCCAGGCGTTCCACACGTTCCCCGACGACTACGCGATCGTCAAGAGCCAGTCGCTGATTGAGATCCCGTGAGGACTGTCCCGTCGCTTGCCCCGCTTCGGCCGAAGCCGCGCAGGCCAGGTGCGAGTACCCGGTGCCGCTTCGACAAGGCTTCCACCTGTGCGTTCCACATGGTGTGATCCAGGGGAAAGCCGTGGAGCAGCACCACCGGCGGGCCGGCGCCTCGATCGACCGTGGCCAGCTCAATCCCGTTGACGCGGAGTGTGTTCATGGGGTATTGCCGGGAGCGCTCTTGTTCCCGTTGAGTGCGTTTCGGAAGACTTCAAGCTTCTTGGCGATCAGCCCGGAGTGGGGCTCGAACTCGGCGGCCTTGGTCTGCGTTTCGACGGCCTTTTCCACCTCGCCCCGCCCGAAGTAGACGTGGGCGAGCGTGTCGAGGTACGCCCCGCTTTCGGGACGCAGCTCGACCGCCTTCTGGGCGAACCGCAGGGCCTCATCGCGATCGCCTGCGGTGTTTCCCACCAGCCAGGCGAACTGGTTGTAGAAGATGGGCTGGTCGGGGAATTCGCCGATCTGCTGGCGGAGCCCGGCGGCCGCCTTCTCGATCATCGCGAGCGTCTGGCGCTGGTACTCGGGATCCGTATCGGGAAGTTGGTGGCGGGCGATGAGCACGTCGAGCTCGGCCGGGTCGTGCTGGACGGCTTCGTCGAGGAACTTGCGATGTCTCGCCCGATCCCCTTTCCCGGCCCAGTGGCAGGCGTGAAAGAAGCTCATCCGCGCCCGCACTCCCCCGATCGTCTGTTCGAACGGGGCAAGAATCTGCGTCAACTCCTGGTCGTCGATTTTGAGCAGATCGGCGAGTGCCTCGGCCGACCCGAGATCATTTCCCTGGTCGTGCTGCATCTCGGCGAGCCCCTGGGCCGCCCTCACCTTCAGCGCGTTCGGGCCGCCGTCGATCACCTGGCGATACTCCAGCTCGGCCCAAGGGAACCTCCCTCGCCGCCCGAGCGCGACGGCCGTGTCGAGGCGCGCATCCAGCCGGTTCGCCGATCGGCTTGGGCTGAACTGGCGCGCCCGCTCGGCCGACTTCTCGGCCGGCTCCGCCTCGCCCTGGTCGGCTTGGGCGATGGCCAGATGATACCAAAGGGTAGCGACGATCCGCGGGCTCGACTGGTCGGGCGACTGCTTGAAGACCTGTTCTTCTTCCTCCGCCAGTTTTGTCCACTCGGCCAGGGTCGCCTTGGGGGCCTCCTGAAATGCGAGGTAGGCGTGGAGCCACCGCGCAGCCGGCCGGCCGCTTCGGCCCAGGTGCTCTTGGAGCGTTTTCACCCAGCGGTCCCGCCCCGTCTGGTCGAGCGGCTCCTGATTGAAGAGAGCCACCGCCGCGTGCTTCGACCAGAGCGTCGACGTCTCGAACCGGACCAGCCGGCACAACGCGGGAACCCCCACCCCGCCGGGCAACCTCGCGAGCCGACTGAGCACCTCCGACCGCATCTCCGGAGAAGGGGATTGGTGGTAGTACGCCAGGTAGCGGCGGACCTCCTCGGGCTCGTTCTCGACACTCCATTGGGCGGGGATCAAGAGCAGCAAGTACTTGGCCCGGGTGGCGATCTCCAGGTCTTCGTGGGTCGTGGCGGCTTGCAGGGCGTCGTAGGCCTCGTATCCCAACTCGGCCAATTCCTCCTGGGCACGCTCGCGAACCGCGTACTTCGCGTCGCCAAGCTCCTCGATCAACCGATCGATTCTCTCCTGAAGCGGCTCCGGCCCCTCCTGGGCCGTGAGTCGGCCGGGCGCACTCGCCAGCAGCACTGAGGCGACCACGGCCACCACGATTCGCAGGGGAAAAAGCTGGATAAAACGGTCCATGTTCTCGACAAGGCGGGCGCTGCCGCCGCTCCAGATTCCCCGGGATGAAGAGCCCTGTATCCCACTCAGACAGCATACCCCGTTTCCACGAGGGAAGGCAAGCTCGACAGCCGCGACCCGCCGGCGATTCGCAAGAAACCATCCGTTTAGCCGCCGACGGCACGTCGGCGTTTGCCCGATGCGCGAGCGACTATTGCGGAGTCGACGGCCCGCCCAACGGCCCGAGCGCCTCCTCCACGGCGCGGTCGACGTCTTCGGCGGCGATGGGGTCTTCGCTGCTCAGCAGCGTCTTGTGAACTTTCCCGCCGCGATCGTAGATTCGGAAGATCGACAGCACGCCGTCTTTGAGATCGACGAGGTCCAGCGACTTCGCCGATCCGCCGTAGCGGCTGATGAAATTGTCGAACGTGGCGCCCTTCGACGCGAGCGACTCGAGCACGCTCGCTTCGTCCTCGGGGTCGTCGATGCTCAATGAGATCACCACCAACCCCCGGTCGGCAAAACGCCGGGTAAGCTCGACGGTGTGGGGAAACAGTTCCAGGCAGGGGGGGCACCAGGTCGCCCAGACGTCGACCAGCACGACCTTGCCGCGATACGATTCGAGCACCCGGGCAAACTCGCTTTCGTCGACGACGCGAACGGCCACGTCGCCGGCGAAATCGGGATGGCTTCCGTCGCTGCTCGCCGGTTCAGCCGTCCCGGCCGGTTTAATCGCTTCGCCCACCTCACTTCCCAAGGGCCCCTCCGTTCCCGCGTTCTTGGGAACCATGGCCGGCGGCGCCGCCGGGTGCGAGGGGGAGGGCTCATCGCTGCAACCGGCCGAGAGGAAGCCCAGCACACTCGCCGTCAGCACGAAGGCAAGTCGTCGGTTCCTCCTCATGGACACACCATATCCGGCCACCGCTAATCGTACTTGACGCCGCAGCCGCGCGGCTTCGTTTCGGCCGGGTCGGGCTGCTTGCCTGCCAACAGGGCGTCCAACGCGTCGGAGAGGTATTTGGCCTCGACTCGCTTCGAGTTGTTGTTGTCGTCGATCGCGCCGATGTAGGCGATCCTGCGCTTTCGGTCGAGCACGAAGACGTGCGGGGTGACCTGGGCGCCGTAGTCGCGGCCCATCTTCTGCGAGGCGTCGTAGAGGTAAGGGAAGTTGAACTCCTTCTCCTCCGCCCGCACCTTCATTTTATCCAAGCGGTCGGCGGGCAGGTTGTTCACGTTGACGGCGATCACCTGCACCCCCTTGTCCTTGTAGGCCTCCTGCAAGGCGACCAGCCGGTCTTCGTAGGCCACCGCCACTGGGCAGTGGTTGCAGGTGAAGACCATCACGACGAGCTTGGCCTTCTTGTAGTCGGCCAGACCGTGCTCCTTGTCGTCGACGCCGATGATCCCGGACCAATCCGGCGCCGCATCGCCGATCTTCACCCCGCTCGGCGGAGCCGCGTAACTGTTGCAGGCGGCCGACAACATCATGACCGCCAACGCCAAAACCGCCAGTTGCCATTTGCGAACCATTGGGCAGTCCTCCTCTTTTCAGGGTACAACCTCGACACGTGCCACGGTTAAGCCACGATCGCGCCCCACCCGCTCGGCGGCGTCGGAACACGCCGCGGAAATCATACGCACCGGCCAAAAGAGGTTCAAGCGCCGCCATCAGCGTTGCGGGCCACGCCCGGAAGTTGAGTCTGACGCCGGCCCACCGCGTTGTCAACCAAACGCCCCCACGGGGGGCCCTTCCGGGCCGCTCGCGAAATCCGGCTGAAAATCCTTGCCGAAAACGCGGCTCGGGTAGCCTTGCGAAGGAGATCCTGCGATACTGAACGGCCTGGACTGGAACGCTCAGACAGGGCCCTGTCAGCTTTTTCAGGAGGTAGTCCGGTGAACAGAATCACGAACTGCGAGAATCCTCGTGATGCGACCCGCGGCGAGGCCGAGGCGGACACACTCCGCGCCTGCCGCCGGCCGGATCGTTCCCTCAGACACTTCGGGGCCGTCCGCTGGGCGCCGGTCTGGCTGGGGCTGGCGCTATTGGCCGCAACCGTGGCCGCCACCGGTTGCGGAGGCGGCGACGCGGAAGAGGAACCTCCCGCAGCAGAGGGGGCCGCGGAGGCGCCCGCCGGAATGCCTGGCCAGCCGTCGGGGGCGCCGCAAACGACGCCCAAGAAAGAGGCCAAGCCCGAAGAAAAACCCCTGCCCGAGGACCTCTCCGAGTGGCAGAAGGACGACTACTACCTGGCCAGACGGGAGAGGGCCCCCGCGCTGATCGAGGCCGTGGCCCATCTCGGGGAGCAGTTCGCCGGCACCGACCAGGCAGACAGCGCCGCCCAACTCCTCACGAACCTCCTGAAAAAGTCTGAAGAGCCTGCGCCGAAATCGGGCGCAAAGCAGCAACCCGGGGCGCCCGGCATGGGTGGAGCAATGGGCCCGGGAATGGAAGGCGGAATGCCGGGAATGGGCCCAGGGATGGAAGGCGGTATGCCGGGGATGGGCCCAGGGATGGAAGGCGGAATGCCGGGGATGGGCCCGGGGATGGAAGGCGGAATGGCCGGAATGCCGGGGATGCCCGGGATGGGCCCCGGCTCCGCGTCTCGGACCGGAAGCGCGGATTCTGCGTTGATCCGGACAATCGTTGAGGCCCTGGGGGTCAACGCCAGCGCCACCGCCCGACAAACGCTGACCCAGGTGGTGGAGGGCACGTTCGAGACCGACGACAACCGGGCCGCCACGCTGGCCACGTTGGAGACATTGGTCGCCCATCTCTCCTCGGAGTACGAAGAGATCCTCCTCCGCTGTTTGACCGCCCCGGAAAAACTCCGGCCGCTGGGGAAGCCGGGGCAGTCGGGCCAGCCGGGCCAGTTGGGCCGGCCGCCCGCCGGTGGTGCGTACGGGATGGAAACTGGTTATGGGATGCCCGGGGTCGGCTCGGGAACTGGGCCCCTCACCGCCGAGGAGCTGCAGCGGCATGCTTTTGCGTCGATCGCGCCCGTGGCCTCCGAGCAGTTCCGTGTCAGGCTGGCCAAACACCTCGCCAGCCCCACGAGTCCGCAAGAGGACCACGATCTGTTCGGCGACTTCCTCCGGGCGCTCCATCCCGACAACGTTGCGGCGCAGATGGTGCTGCTGGCGGGCGCGGACATGGACGCGAAGACCAAAGCCGTCGTCCAGGCAAACTTCCTCGCCTGCAGTTCCGACGCCCTGGCAAGCGTCTTAGGAATTCCCCTCAAGCACCGAGTCGGCGAGGCAAGGCCATCGTCGTCACGTCGTCGCCCCGGAGCTGGGCCAGGCGGGATGATGCCGGGAATGGACCCGGGGGGCATGCCAGCAGGGATGGACCCGAGAATGGAGCCTGGAGCCATGCCTGGAGCCATGCCCGAAGCCATGCCTGGAGCCATGCCTGGAGCCATGCCCGAAGCCATTCCTGGAGCCATGCCTGGAGCCATGCCCGGAGCCATGCCGGGGATGGCCCCAGCGGCGGGCGCGACGGGC
>JBDRTC010000798.1:0-7296 GCA_043824335.1 Planctomycetota bacterium
ACATAAAGTATTCCCGGACAAAGTGCTACGTCGGTGGTCGCGATAAGACTTAGTGCCATTGATCAGTATTCAGTGCTCCGTCGTCAGGACTCGCTTGGTGAAGCCGACGAGCCTGTTGCCACAAGGGTCGAGTTTGCCGGAGCCCCCCGCGAGCCCAACGACGAGGGACGGGGTGTTTTGGCCGCGGGGTAGTGCAAAATCATGGGCTTGACCGAGACAAGCTCGGTCGGGGCCGGCGAGTCGGCTGATTGCGAAGGGTGGCTGGGGCAAATCGCAGCGGTGCCCCAGAGAGGCGCGATCCTGGGGCTTCGCTTCGCTCAGCCGCCAGCCACCCCAACCGTCTTTTGAAACATAGCCAAGAATGGCCGGAGCGCTGGTCACTGCTGCCGACGGAGGTCGAACACCTGGTCGGGGACGAGCGAGAGGGTGGGGGGGAGCTTGGCGTCGAGCTGGATCGAGTTGTCTTCGAGCACGCCGGTGTCGGCCCGGGTGATTTCGAGCGACCAGGTCTTGCCGGCCTGGTTGCCGACGGGGACCTCGACGGTGATCTTCGTCGTCTCCAGCGTGGTCTGCCCGGTGGCTACCTGCGTGCCTTCGGGATCGAGCACGTTCACGCGCACGGTCTCGCCGCCGGAGCCTTCGACGGGGAGCTTGAACTGGTCCACGCCCTCGGGCACCTTGAAATAGAGCCGCTTGGCGGCGTGGATGAGATGGAGCCGCTCGCCGGCGTAGAGCGCGACGGGTACGTTTGCACCAGCCACCGCATAGGAGCAACTGCCGGCCGAGGCGCCCAGCAGATAGACGCCGTCCGCCGTCGGCGTGAAGCTGACGGCGCCCGCCTGGTCGTGCGGGATCGTGCCCGAGGCGATCTTGGCCAGGTCGGGGCTTCGCACGTCCCACACCAACAGCGACTTGTATTGGCCGACCGGCTGGTTCTTGAGCGTCACCCGCACCGGTTCGCCGGCTTTCGCGGCCAGGAGGATCAGGTTCTCGCCGCGGAGCCTGACCGTGGGGAATTCGATCTGCTTGCCGGTCACTTCCGGCGCGATCAGGGCGCGTTGCTTGTCACGCTGCTCAAACAGGGCCAGGGCCCAGTCCTCCTCGGTTTGGCGGGGCTCGTGCTGGGCCTCGAAGTTTCCGGCGGCGATCGCCTTGTTGGCCCAGGTGAACCATTTCCAGTAGTCGGCGTGGTCCTGCTTGGTGTACGTGGGGCCTTCGTAGAAGATCCAGTATCCGTCGGTGACTTCCGAGATCGTCACGGCGTTCTTGCCCGAGAACTCGGGGTCGGCGCCCCGCACGACCGGGTCGATGCCGCCGGCATAGATGAAGGGGATGCCCGCCCGCACGGCCACTTCCCGGCGCTCGATCAGTTTCTCGCCGTTCGCGCGCAGGGCCTCCTGCTCGGGCAGGAAGCGGGAGGGGCGGCCGTAGGTCGAGGCGTCGGCCAGGATCAAGGGCGCCCGTTCGGTGGCCCATTCCGGATAGGTCGCCTCGATCATGAACGGCGTGCCGGGCGCGGGGTAGATGCAGAACTGGAACGTCGGCTCGATCGCGTCGACCGCCTCGCGGAGCGCCCGGCAGCGCTGCCGCCAATGGTCGACCTGAAACGCGGCGAATTCCTCGTCGAGGCCCTGCTCTTCCAGCCAGGTCTTGCGCTTCGCCAGCTCGAGCTCGGGTAGCGTGATCTGCTTCGAGCGGGCGAACTGTTCGAGGATGAGGTCGTCGTAGGAGAGGGAATAGAGGTTTCCCTCCCTGGGGCCCGGGGCGTAGTTTTCGTAGTCGAGAAAGACGCCCATCAGGCGGTCGTTTTGGGCGCTGATTTTGGCATACTCGGTGATGTAGCGGGTGGTCCACTCCCAGAACTCGTCGCTGTTGGGGCTCCAGAGGGGCTGCTCGCCGCCGCCCGACCAGACGACCCGCTTGCCGTCGGCTTCTGGACCGGCCGGGGCGCCGAGCGATCCGCGCATCCAGGGCATGTGAAAGATCCCGTACTTGGTGCACCACTCGGTGACCTGCCGGACCTCGTCGAGCCGGTCGTAGCCGGCGCGGGGCGAGAAGACGTTGAAGCCCGCCTCGGCCGCCGCCTCAACCATCCACTCCTCGGTGACCCACTTGGCCTCGGGCTGCATCACCTTATCGACGAGGATCGTCAGCTTCACGCTGCGTCCCAAGTCTTCCCGAGCGATCTTTTCACCGGCGGGGCAAAGCGCCGCGAAGCCGAAGAGCGTCCAAAACAGCACGGTGCGGAGGATGGTACGACTCATGGTTGCCGCTCCTTGTAGTTCGTGTCACTTAAATTCGTGGGTGGCACTGGCTGCTTGTCAGCCTGTGTATCCCGCTGGGTCCCGCCCAAGCCGGACACTGGCTGACACGCAGCCAGTGCCACCCGACCGAAGGTGTCCAGTGTACCGCTCGCCGCTCGTGGTGCAATTGGAGTGCGCAGAAACGGCAAGTTGGACGGGTCAGCGCGCCAAGAAAGCCCCGATGAATCGGGGCACTACGAGCGGAGACTACCGGCGGACGGTTCCGGTCGAGGCACGCCAGGCGGTGCCGGCGCCGGAGCGCGACACGGAGTCGTCGAGCCGGGAGATGCCGCCGATCTGGCCCCGTTGTGCGAGGGTGGGTGTTTGCGACGGCACGAGCGGAGAGCCCGGGAGGCTTTGGCTCACGGCCACCCGGTTCACCACTTCCTTTTGCACGGTGCGAAAGCCGCCCACGGGCCGGCGCACGGTGCGGGTTTCCGGCGCGAGCCGCCTTGTGGTGCAGGGGACCTTGACGGTTTCGGTCCGCATCTCCCAGTGAGTTCGCGGCACGTAGCGGTAGGCCAGGTAGGGCTCGGCCAGCGGGTTCCAGCGGCCCACCCAGTACGATTCCCAGCGATACTCGGTTACGGGCGACCAGACCGTGCGGGTGGTGTCGCGCATTTCGGTGGAGATCTGCTCGCGATAGACGGTCTCGGTCCGCTCCTCCATGCGGGACTGCGGCACCTGCTGGTCGACCGTGCGGCGCGTTTCGCAATACGTGATGCCGCCCTCCTGGTAATAGCGGACTTCGTCTGCCCGGGCGGAAACTGCGCCCAGAAGCGAAACGGCCAACGCGCCGGCAACCAATCGGCGGATTGTCATGGGGGATCTCCGAAATGCGGACCGTGCCGTCCCACCCGCACGGCGCCGAGGCCGGGGAAAACTTGCCCTAATCGGTATGATCGGACCTGTTCGTCCCATTTCTTTAATCCCCGTGACCGGCCCCCGATTTCTGCCAATTCCCCTTGCAAAGCCGGGGACGATTCGGCATCTTGAGGGTGGAGGGCCCACGTATGATTGATAAAGACCTGTTGGACATCCTCGTCTGCCCTGAAAACCACACCCCGTTGAAGCTTGCCGACGGGGAGCTGGTCGAGAAGCTGAACCAGGCCATCGCCGTGGGGGAGCTGAAGAACCGCCTTGGCGAACCGGTCACCGAGCCGATCGAGGGCGGGCTGGTCCGCGAAGACGCCACATTGCTCTATCCCGTGCGCGACGGCATCCCGGTGTTGCTGGTGGACGAAGCCATTCCACTGTCTTAGGGGCTGTAGCGGGCCCCACCGCCGGCCAAGATAGGAGACCTCGACAGATGGCCGAGAAGACGATTTTCAAGAAAATCATCGACCGGGAGATCCCGGCTGAGATCGTCTACGAGGACGAGTTGTGCCTGGCCTTCCGCGACATCACCCCTCAGGCCCCCACCCACGTGCTCGTGATCCCGAAGAAGGAGATCCCGTCGGTCGACGACATTGCCGAGGAAGACGAATCGCTCATCGGCCACCTCTTCGTGGTGGTCCGAAAGATCGCGGCCGAACTGGGCCTTGGCGATGGGTATCGAACGGTGGTCAATTGCGGCCCCAACGCCGGGCAAGAGGTCTACCATTTGCACGTGCACCTGCTGGGCGGGCGTCGACTCGGCTGGCCCCCAGGGTAGGTGGCATCGCGGATGACGGCCGGCCTGCCGCAGCCGGTCGCAAGTTTAACGCTAGGCTCTTTCCCAGGCGTTTCCGATTAGCTACAATACGAGTCAGGTGAGGTTCCCGCTTGAGTTGGAGGCCCCCTCAAAATGGCGGCTCGCAAAGGGGTCAACCGCTATCCGCGCCGGGGCGATCGCGTCGCGCCGACCACGCTCCGTCAACTTCTGCTCCAAGACGCCCCAAAACACTTGGTCGGCGGAATCGGGGGCTCCGTCCCAAGGCTTTGCGATCTGGACGAAACGGTTTGGGAGAAACTGTCCCCCGAGGCGATCGAAGAGCTTTCCCGGATCGTTGTCGCCCGCGTGGCGGCGGGTTGTTCCAGGCGGAGCCTGCTCGGGCGTCATTTCCCGCGTCCGCCGGAGGGAACCACGCTGGCCGACCTCAGGCTGGAGCATCGCACGCACTTCTGCCTGGCGCGGGAGGGGTTTGAAAAGGCCCCTGTTCGGTTGGGCGATTGCACGATCGGAGAGATCCTGGCGATTCGCTCGTTTGGCCCGCGATGCCTGGTCGATCTGCTCAGTTCCCTGGAAACGCTCCTGGCCAGAGGGAGCCGTCTGGACCCCGAGTTGACCGCCGAGGCGAAGCGGCTGGGCGAACTGCCCGAAGCGGTCCTGGTTAACCGGGAGGACCCCCGTTTCGGTCCGATGCTCGACGAGGTGGACATCGAGGCCCAAACGGCCGAACAGCTCGCCGAGCGCCTGATCGCGCGTCCCCACGACCCGCCCGACCCGCGGTACGCCACCAGGCAAATCCGGAAGTTGCGGGAGCGGATTCTCCAAGCCCCCACGCTGACGCTGGAAGAGGAGCTGATCGAGATTTTTGCCTCGACCCCGCACCGGCGGAACCGGGAAATCGTAATGGGCTACTACGGCTGGAAAGACGGAGAGTGTCACACGCTGGCCGAGATCGGCGCCCGGCACGGCATGACCCGGGAGCGCACGCGGCAGATCTGCGCCAAGCTTGTCAAGACGCCGAATCCCGCTTCGGTCCTGGCACCGGTCACCGACCGGACGCTCGCCTTGATTGTCGACCGTTTGCCCGCGTCGGTGGCCCGGCTGGAGCAAGAGATGGTCGGCTCCGGTCTAACCGCGGTGGGCTTGCGCCTGGAGAACGTGCTTGCCGCGGCGAAGCTGCTGGATCGGGACGTTCCGTTCGCCGTCGTGCCGGTCGACTCGGGAAGGCTGGCCGTTCGCCCGGAGCAAGTCCGCCTGCCTCCGGCCATCGCGGAAGCAGCCAAGAAGGAGAACTATTATCACGGCGCGGCCGCGGTGGAGCGAATCCGCGACACGCTCTCGGAAAAGTTCCCCGGCCGCATGGGGCGCAACCTCATCGTTGAAACCGTCCGGCTCGTCGACGGCTTCCGCTGGCTCGACGAGAAGGCCGGATGGTTCCGGCTCATCTCGACGGCGAAACACGGGCTTCCCAAGGCGATCGACAAGGTGCTGGCGGTGGCCGGCCGGATCACGCCGGGCGAGCTTCGCGCGGCCGTGAGCCGAAACCGCCGCTTGGCTCGGATCCTCCCGCCGGAAAACGTGCTCTTGGAGTTTTGCCGCCAAACGCCCGGGGTACGGATCGAGGACAACCAGATCATCGCCGAACCCAAGCGGAACTGGAAAACCGTGCTCACCGGGGTGGAGGCAAAACTGGTCGGCGTCCTCCAGGAGCACGGGCCGGTGATGGAGCGCGGCGACCTGGAAGACCTTTGCATCTCCGGCGGCGTCAACCGGTTCAGCTTCCACGCCTTCATCGCCTCGTCACCCGTGATCGCCCAATACGGGCACAGCGTCTACGGGCTCTTGGGTGCGGACGTCTCGGCCGAGGCGGTCAAGGCGCTCGTGGCGCATCGCCGTTCGGAACGCTCCCCGACGCGGGTCCTCTACAGCCACGGCCGAACCGAGGACGGCAAGCTTTGGCTCAGCTACCGCCTTTCCAAGGCGGCCAGCACTTA
Organism: Planctomycetota bacterium; assembly: GCA_043824335.1. Taxonomy (GTDB): domain Bacteria; phylum Planctomycetota; class Planctomycetia; order Pirellulales; family Thermoguttaceae; genus JBDRTC01. The sequence continues at coordinate 5,949 of JBDRTC010000798.1, forward strand.
CGCGGTGATCACGGTGCCCGTCGCGCTGAAGGGCCTCGTTTCGGGCAGGTTCCGGCTCCTCACTCGCGACGGCCGACACGTCGGCACGCTGGCCGCCAAGGACGGACGCGCCTGGGGCCTGGGCGCGTTTCTGCGGCAATCGAACGCTCGGATCGGTGATACCGTGGTCGTCACCATCGATCTTGAGGATCGCACGGCCGTGATCTCCCTCGGCGAGCAACCGGCCAAACCCAAGTAGCGTTCCTTGACCGCAAACTTTTTCCGACGGATAATCGTAGGAACTGCAATCGAGCCGCCGGTGCCGTTGCCGGAAGAGCGAGAACCCCTCGAAAGAGCGGGTTTATCCAATAGCAGTTCTTATCTGAATCATCCCGTTCCCGTTGCCTGGATTTGGGGGGCGAGTGACAATCGCAAGTTTCTTAGACCGCGGGCAGAGCCGCTGGCTCTGGACCGCGCGTTTTTTCTCGTCATTCGGCGTGGCGTTGGCCCTGCTCGATTCTGGGGGTTTGTGCGGCGACCTCGATCGGCTTGCCGCCCCCACCCGGCTGGAAAGGCCGTTTGTCGTCACGCAACTCCCCACCGATACCGAGGTCGAGAGACGTAGCCCCATAGCGGGGGGGATGCTTCGCGCGTCTTATGGCGAAGGGGCGCGTCTGGTTCTCGTTGCTCCAGACGGATCACCTCGCGTCTTGAAGGGTGGGTTTCACAGCGCTGCCGATCCCGATGTCTCCTTCGACGGCGCCCGCCTCCTCTTCGCCGCCAAACGGACCGCGTCGGACCAGTGGAACATTTACGAGATGGCCGTCGACGGCTCCGGCCTCCGGCAAATCACCAAAGACCTGGGCGACTGCCGCAGCCCGAGCTATCAGTCGACGCTCTACACGATGCCGCCCCCGACGGTCGTCGCACCCGCCCCGCGGCATCAGATCACGTTCGTGTGCAACCGGGCCGGCTCGATGAACGAGCACGGGGGCACGGCAGCCACCCACCTTTACTCGTCGAAGCTCGACGGCTCGGCACAGCGCCGCCTGACCTTCAACCTCTCCAGCGACGTGGACCCGGTCATCCTGCCCGATGGGCGGATCCTGTTCGCTTCCTGGCAACGGTCGAGGCTCGACCACGGCCTCCTGGGCCGCGTGGGGCTCTTTGGAGTCAACATCGACGGCGCGGATTTCGCCCTGTTCGCCGGGTACGAGGGGCGACGCGTGAAGCACATGCCGTGCGTGACCGCCGGCGCCTTGGCCGTGTTCGTCGAGGCCGATCAGGTCCCCTGGGACGGGGCGGGCCAGCTTGCCTCGGTCACGCTCCGCCGGCCCCTTCATTCCTACAGGAAAATTACCGGCGAGTC
>JBDRTC010000799.1:0-2275 GCA_043824335.1 Planctomycetota bacterium
CTCGCCCGAGGTGCTGCAGGCGGTCACGGCGCTAAGGCGGATGCTGGCCAGCATGCACCCGGTCGACGCCATGGAGCAGTTGACCGCGAAGTTGAGCAAGTTCAAGTCGAACCAGGAGTTCATCAAACTGATCAGCGGAGCGCAGGACGTTGCCTGACGCGGCAAGAACACCGGGCGCATCTCCGTCCGGCTCCACACACCGCTTCTTCGCAGTTCAAACGGCGCTCGGAGGGTAAGCGAATTGGCTAGCGGCCTCACTGGAAATGAGGTGCCCCTTGACCGGGGTTGCGGGTTCGAGTCCCGTGCCCTCCGCTAGTAACCCAAACGCTCTCATCGGGTTCCGTCGACGGTTCGGCGGGACCCGTTTTCGCTTCTCAAGCCCGATTTGGCCCGTGTTGCCAAAAGTGTTGCCAACTCCTCCTCTGGAGTCGCTGCCATGCGTTTTGAAGACCGCTGGGAAACCCTCAACCTTCTGGGCAAGGGCGGACAAGGTGAGGTCTGGCTCGCCCAAGACAAGGGAACCTTCAAGTCCGTCAAAGAGGCTGTGGTTGATGCCGTAATGAAAATGAATTTGTACGACCCTAGCAGGCGTGCGGAGGCATGCGACAGGTTCCGAGAGGCAGGAAAGGATCTGCTCAGCCCACATCCGGATAAACTGGCGGCTCTGAAAGTGCTCCACAAGCCCGAAGACGCGAGAGATCCGGAGCGAGCTGCGGAGCGAATCCAGCGTGAGATGAAGGCCATGTCGGAAGTCTCCCATCCCAATCTCTTGCGGATCAAGGACGCGGATCCTGTCGGAGCCTGGTTCGCGGCTGAGTACCACCCCAACGGGCCACTATCGAAGAGGCTGGATCTGTCCAAAGGTGATTTCCCTCGTGCCCTGAAGGCTTTTCGTCCCCTCGTCGCAGGAGTCGCCGAACTCCACGCGCAAGGCATCGTGCACCGCGACATCAAGCCGGAAAACATCTTCACCTCTCTGGAGGGAGAGCTTGTTCTCGGCGATTTCGGGCTCGTGTTCTTCGCTGACGATAAACGGACCCGGCTCTCCCCGACCTTGGAGAACGTGGGCAGCCGAGACTGGATGCCAGCTTGGGCAATGGGCATGAGAATCGAGGAGATCAAGCCGACATTTGACGTGTTTAGCCTTGGCAAGGTTCTCTGGTCGATGGTGTCAGGCGACCCCTTCCTTCGGCTTTGGTACTTCTCACATCCCGAATTCAATCTGGAAGTGAAGTCCCCGAACGGCCCTTCCATCCAGTTTGCCAACCAATTGCTTGCCAAATGCGTCGTTGAGGACGAGCGCAAATGCCTGCCGGACGCTGAGGCTTTACTCGCCGAAATCGACAAGGTTCTACTCATCATTCAGAGGGGCGGCGATCTCCTGGGTGAGGAGATTGAACGGCCTTGCCGTGTCTGCGGCGTTGGCGACTACAAGGTTCTCTCTGACAACGAAATTGACAACTCTCCGTTTCGCAGGCCCGCCGGCCAACGCGGCCTGAAGGTGTTTACCTGTAATCACTGTGGCCATGTCCAGCTTTTTCTCTTCCCAGACAAGGAGAAAAAGCTGCCTGCTTGGTCAGAATCGAACTGACCCGAAATCCGACCCCCGGGCCGGCCGCCTCGTGAGCCGCCCACAGCTCATCGCCCACGTCATCGCAATCCAGGAGAACGTAGTAGGACAACGTGGTCGAAATCGACTCATGCCTCATCAGTTGCTGCAACACGGGCACACGGACCCGCCGGGCCCATCGGGTGCCGAAGCTACGGCGAAGGTCGTGGGCACTGTCGCAGCCGCGGCAGGTCGTGCTCATCGCTCAATTCTCCGAGGGCTTCAGCCACTCCACGGCCAGCCCGGGGACCGCGGGCGGGTGACAACGGCCGCACACGATGACACCGTGCATGGAACGCCACCAATCGAACCGATGGCACCAATTGCAGGGGCCGTCGCCGGGCTTGTGAAACTCGCGTCGGGCACGGCGGGCCAGAGGGTCGGGGCCGGTGGATGATGATGGCCCCGGGCTTGGGCCACAGCGGCCGGTAATGGCATTGGCATTGGCGTACCGCGTAATCGGACCCATCTCACCAGCCAACTCCGCGGCCGAAACGACGTTGAGTCCGGTAATCGCCAACAAGCGAACGTACGGAGTTTGCACCAAGTCACCGGCAAGTTCTCGTTCCAAGGCGGAGATGCGCTGCTGAAATTGCTGGTAAAGTTCATGCAAATCGGTCCAGATCGCATGATGCATCACGTTTTCCGCACTTCTCGCTCGAATTT
>JBDRTC010000800.1:0-11228 GCA_043824335.1 Planctomycetota bacterium
CATACCGACGATAGCGTTAAACTCAAGATAGTCGTTGTAAGTGACTGTCTTGCCCTCTGCTTTCAGCAGGTAGGAAACGCATCCGGTCCCCCCAAATGCATCCAACGCAGTATCGAAATCAAGGGTTTTGATGTGGTTCCATATGAAGTCAAGAAGCTTGAGCTTACTACCTTGATACCTCGTCGACGGCGGTGTCCTTCGCTCGGGCAAGCTCGGAAAGAGGCCGAGTTGTGTTTCGGCGGCAGCCACCGCGCGGTTACTCCGTTTCTTCGTCATGCAAGTCGTCCAAGAGCTTTTTGAGTTCCGTTGTGCTGTATAGGCGATAGCCGTTAATCGGGTGACGCCGAGGCTTCAGCTTACCTCTTCTGTCCCAATTGCGGAGCGTGGACACGGATACACCGAGCATTTCTGCCGCATCCCCGATCGTTACGTACCCGGCCAAGCTGGGCGATTTCCTGTCTCGCGTCATGGCAAACACTAGCAAACCCTGACAAGCCCCCATAAAGTCTATCGCGGTGCATCGTGGGCGCCAAGAGCCCCCCCCCGCGCCCGCGCATGCATTTGCGGGGAGTGCGCCATCCGGTCGGCGAGATCGAGCGGCTTCTGACGAGCGGGCTGCGAACAGCCTCCGACGAGTCGGCGGTCATCTGGACCAAGCCGGATGATTTCGTGCCCGATCCGGACAATCCGATCAAGGGTCTCGTGGGGCTGCGGCCCGGCGGATTCCTGGCCGGCTTTGCCGACGGTTCCGTGCGGTTCTTCAGCGCATCGATCGACGGCCGAATCCTTCAGGCACTATTCACCCGCAACGGCGGCGAGGTCGTCAACCCTCCGGAGCTCGGCCGCCCCAGGTAGAAATCACGCCGGCCCGCGGTAGACCTTCTGGTGGAGCAGGTTCTTGCTGGAGGTGAGCGGGCCGGGGTTGCCGTCGTCGCGGAGGATCGCGTACATCATGTGGTACTTGGCGTCGACGTCGTCGGCGTAGTGGACCAAGAGGGCCTCGGGCGTCATCGGCGGCTTCGGCGAGCCCCACTCCGGCAAACGCTGGTGCGAAAGGATCAGGTGCTCGAGCCTCAGCAGCGTGTCGGGGTCGATCTCCACTTCGGCGGCCGCCTCGCGAACCACGTCGCGGCCCAGGAGGATGTGGCCGACCAGCTCGCCCTCGGGCGTGTACGACGTGCCCGTGGGCGCCTGCTCCAGCTCGCGGACCTTGCCCACGTCGTGCAGGATCGCCCCGGCCACGACCAGGCTCTTGTTCAAGGGCGGCCGCATGTCGGGATAATCGCCGGCGTACTTTCCGGCCAGGAAGAGGGCGTTTCGCGTGACGCTCAGCGTGTGCTCCAAGAGCCCGCCCGAGAAGGCGTGATGGTGCCGCCGGGCGGCCGCCCACTCGAGCAGCTTCTCGCGGTTCCCCTTGAGGATCGACACGACCAGTTTGCGAAGCGCGGCGTCTTCGACGTGCTCCTCGGCGATCTGGAGAAGCTCGGCGAACATCGCCTGCGGATCGAACCGCGTGCTGGGAAGGCACGCGCTGGGATCGAAGCCGTCGGCCGCATCAGCCTCGACCGTTTCGCGGATCTTGCCGATCTCAAGCTGCGGCCCGTAGTTCGTCTCGCGATACACGGCCCTAAGCTTGTAGAAGACGCCGGGCGTCCAGCTCGTTCGGCACTCGGCGGCCCAGGGGGAGTTGTCCCAGATGGGAAAGCTCACCTCGCGGTTGGCGTCGCGGAAGCCCACCTTCAGATACGGCTTTCCGTCGCGGGTGGTCAGCTCCTCCTTGGAGGTCATCAGCACGAACAGATCGGCCTCCTGGCCGGAAGCCATTTCCGAGAGCGCGACGATGGGCATCGATTTCGGGGCCATGGTGCAGACTTCCGTAGAGTCACGCGGCGGCTGGAAAACGTCTCAACGGGTTGCCGGTCATTGTAGCCGGTCGGGGAGGAAACGGTACCCGGGGGTCTCCAGACGGTTTCCGGCTAATTCTGCATGTCACTCGATCTTGGCGGTTGGGTGCCTGGGGCAAAGCGAAGCGGTGCCCCAGTCAATCCTGCCCTGGGGCTTCGCTACGCTCAGCCGCCAGCCACCCACGAATTCAAATGACTCGTGGTATTAGCTGGAAGCGGCCTAATCCTCCCAGACTCTTTCCCACTGAAGATCGCCCCTCCCCCAGTCCGAAACCAGAGATGGGGTGGTGTGTTCTCGGAGCTTGGAGTTGAATCGCCAATGGCCCGCTCGCCGCGAAAACCACTTCGTCCCAGGCCGCCGAAAGGGCGAAGCGCCACCGGGGCGTGGCTGGACGCGTTCGTCGAGTACGTCGCCGGGGAATGCCACCTGGCCGAGAACACGGTGGCCGCCTATCGCCGGGACTTGCGGCGGTTCTTCGAGTGGCTCGACGGCCGCAGCATCCCCGCCCTTTCGATCCGCGACCTGGCCGACTACACCACCTGGCTCCACCAGAAAGAGCTCGGGCCGGCCACCCTGGCACGGCACATCGTCTCGCTCAGGGTCTTCTTCCGCTACCTGCAGTTGGAAGGTGTGTTGAAGGACAACCTCGCCGAGCTGCTGGGAAGCCAGAAGCTGTGGGAGCGCGTGCCCGAGGTGCTCAGCCCTCAGCAGATCAACCGGCTGTTCGAGAGTCCCCGGAAAAGCGACCCGTGCTGGCGACGAGACCGGGCCCTACTGGAGCTTTTGTATGCCACCGGGTGCCGGGCGAGTGAGGTGTCGAACCTGAAGCTGCGAGACGTACACCTGGAGGAACGTTTCTCGATGTGCCGCGGCAAGGGGAACAAGGAACGTCTGGTGCCGCTGGGCCGCCGGGCCGCCGAGGCGTTTCGCCTCTACTTGGAGGAGGAGCGTCCCCGCTTGGCCGAGCGGGTCTCGCCCGAGCCGCCCTGGGCCTTCTTGTCGTATCGGGGCCAGCGGCTGCGCCGGGAGCGGATCTGGGAGTTGTTGAAGAAGTACGCCCGACGCGTCGACGCCCCGGCGGCGGTCAGTCCGCACACTTTGCGGCACAGCTTCGCCACGCACCTCTTGGCCGGCGGCGCCGATCTGCGCCAGGTGCAGGAAATGCTCGGCCACGCCAGCATCGCCACCACGCAAATCTACACGCACGTCGACCACACCCGGCTCAAGGCGGTACACAAGAAGTTCCACCCCCGGGCGTAAGAACCGAGATCCCAGGCGTAAACACCTGGGCTACGGAAAAAGACGCGCGGCGAGCGTCAATGTCTCTGTGCCGTTCCGCGGAAGCACCGGCCGCACTCGACCTGAATGCCCATGCCTACTTCCCGAGAAATTCCCCCGTGCTCGCCAGCCTCAAGGATCCCCCATTCAGCCCCCGGGGGGGCATCTTATCATTCCCGGGAAGACGCTGCAAGAAACCACGCCGATTAGAGGCGATGACCAGCCGCCGGCCCTCACTCCGCCGGGATCAGCTTGGGAACGGAGATCTTGGTGCCGTAGATTTTGCCGTAGCGATTGACCAACTGGCGGAAGTCGTAGCGCAGGAAGTCGTAGACCGAGGCCGGTGGCTCCAGCGCGAGCCAGCGGTCGACGAGCTGCTCGACCTGGGCGTCGTACCGTTTTTGCGACCCGCCGTGGGCGTAGCAGCGGCCGTCGAAACGGCGCAGGTCGCCGTCGAAGCGGGGGCTGATGTGCCAAAGCTCGTGAGCCAACGTGGTGAGCTTGTGGCGAAAGCCCTGATTGAGGAAACGGGGCACGTAGAAACTGAGCAGGTAGAGCATCTCCCGGCCCGAGGAGTCGACGAGCCGCTGGACGGTCCATTTCCGCCCGTGCCGGACCGTGTGCCGGCGACCGCCCTCAAACCGCATGGGCGTGAGCGCGGCGTACATTCCGTGATCGACCGCCTTGCGGGTTTGCGAGAAACTGAAGGCGACGCGGCCGAGGTCGACGTGCCGAAGCCGGGGCAAACGGCCCACCATGTCGTCGGCAAGCTGCCGCATGTGGAGCGTGAAGTCGAAGCCGCCCGGATGGGGCGGGTCGCGCCGGAGCCGGCCGTGCCGGGGCGATTCCATCGGTCGTCCCCTCCTGGGAGCCCCGCAAGGGCGCTTCAAGATGCCGGTCGACTAGTGGTCTGTCAAGGCTGCTCTGACGGGTGCCACGGGCATCTTGCCCGTGCTTTCGCGGCAGCACTGGCGAGACGCCAGTGCCACCCAACCCGTCATTTCACGGTTGACAGACCACTAGGACTTGTCCTCGTCTGCCGCCTTTTCGTCGGGCGATTCTTCTTCAGAGGCTTCGGCGGCAGCCTCGGTCACGTCGGCTTCCGGGGTGGTTTCGTCGGCGCCTGCCTGGTCGCCGCCGGCCTCGGCAGTTTCCTCGACTTCGGTTTCCTCCTCTTCCGCATCGGGCTCAAAGGCGGGCTTTTGGGCCTTCTTGCGGAGGCGGTCGTGGGCGCCGACAAATTCGAGAATCGCCCGGGTGCCTGCGTCGCCCAACCGCGGGCTGGCCAGCTTTAGGATGCGCGTATAGCCGCCGTCCCGGTCGGCGAAGCGGGGGGCCAGCTCGTCGAAAATGATCCGAACGGCCTCCTTGTCGCCCAGAAGCCTCAGCACGCGACGTCGCGCGGCCACGACCGGAGCGATTGCCTGGTTCCAGGCACGCCACTCCGGGCCTTCGCGCCAGGCACGCCACTCGTCGCTGTGGCGCTCGGCGTCGGTCTCCAACTCGTCGGCGGCGTCCTGGCGGGGCAGAACGCGACGGGCGGCCGTAATGCACCGCTCCACCAGCGGCCGAACTTCCTTGGCTTTCTGGAGCGTGGTCACGATCCGGCCGGGGACCTTCGGGGGCTTCGGCGCCGTCGGGTCGGTCGTGTCGAACAGATCCGGATCGCGAAGCGTGAGGACCAAGGCGCTGGCCAGGTTCTTGAGAAGGGCCCGCTGGTGGCTCGGATTGCGCCCCAGCGTACGGCCTCGTCGTCGGTGTCGCATGGTCGTGATACTTGGGGTAAGGAAAAAGCGGTTTCGGTTCGATCGACTCGAAGCGGGCTGCTACACGGGACTGGCGGGGGCCGGCGGCAGCCGCATTCCCAGCCTCAGCCCGTAGACCCCGAGCTTATCGCGGACCTCGTTGAGCGTGGTTTCTCCGAAGTTGCGGACTTCGAGCAGCTCATCTTCGGTACAGACGACCAGGTCGCGGACCGTGTTGATGTTCTCGGATTCCAGGCAGTTGCTCGCCCTGACCGAGAGGCTCAGCTCGGCCAGGCTCATGGCGAGCTTGACTTCGGTGGCCGGATCGAGGCCGGTGACCCTGGCCGCGCGCGCCTCGGCGTGCACCTTGATTCCCAACTCGGTGTACTGGACGAAAGGGTTGAGGTGTTTTCGCAGGATCTTGGCGGCCTCGACCAAAGCCATTTCAGGGCTCACGGAGCCGTTGGTCCAAATCTCCATGGTCAGCTTGTCGTAGTTGGTCTTCTGGCCGACCCGGGTCTCCTCCACCTCGTAGCGGACCCGCATCACGGGGCTGAAGGCGGCGTCGACGGGAATGACGCCGATTTCCTGCACCTGGGGACCGTGCTCGGTGGCGGGGACGTATCCCCGGCCGTTCTCCACCACGAGTTCCATGGAGAAGGGCACGTCGTCGGTCAAAGTGGCCAGGACGTGGTCCTTGTTGACCACCTCCACGGCCTCGTCGGTCTGGACGTTGGCCCCGGTGACCACGCCGCGCGTCTCCTTCTCGATTCGCAGCACGCGGGTTTGGGTGCTGGAGTTCTTGACCACCAGCGATTTCACGTTCAGCACGATGTCGGCGACGTCCTCCACCACGCCCGGCAGCGTGGTGAACTCGTGCTGGGCACTGCGGAGCTTGACTTGGGTCACCGCGCTCCCTTCCAGGCTGGAGAGGAGGATGCGGCGCAGGCTGTTGCCCACCGTCGTGCCAAAACCGCGGTCGAATGGCTCGGCCACGAACTTTCCGTAGGTTCCGGTCAGGGACTCCTTTTCGCACGTCACTTGACTGGGAAGCTCAAGTCCGCGCCATCGAATACGCATGAGAAGCCTCCGATGATAACTAGCGGCTCTGGGGAATTCGCCCGGCTACTGGGAGCAAAGCTCCACGATCAACTGGACCTGGACGGGAATGGAAACGTCTTCGGCCTCCGGCACCCTGAGCACCTGGCCCTCGGGCTCCGGGCCCTCGACGCGGCTCAGGAAGTCGGGCACCTCGCGCCCGTATTCGGCCAGACTCGCCTCGACGACCTGCTTGCTCTTGGGCCGATTCTTAACGGTGATCACGTCGCCGGGCCGGAGCTGGTAACTGGGAACGTCGACCCGGCGCCTATTGACCAGAATGTGCCCGTGCCGGACGACCTGCCGCGCCTGAAAACGCGACAGCCCGAACCCCAACCGGTAAACGACGTTGTCCAGCCGGCGCTCCAAGAGGCACATCAGCACCTTGCCGGTGTTGCCCTTGGCTCGCTCGGCCCGCCGGAAATACTGGCGGAACTGGGCTTCGAGCACGCCGTAGTGGTGCTTGACCTTCTGCTTCTCGCGGAGGTGGATTCCGTAGTCGGTCATCTTCCCCCGCCGGAACGTGTGCATTCCCGGCGGATTCTGCCGGCGCTCGAACGCGCACTTGTCGGTGTCGCAACGGGTGCCCTTGAGGAATAGCTTGGTTCCCTCGCGGCGACACATGCGACAAACCGGTCCAGTGTAACGGGCCATGGGTGATTCAACTCCGAGCCAATCGTGGTGGTTATGCGGGATGCTTGCCAAGACGCGCGCCGGCCGGCCCCGCAAGGCTACGGCCGCTCACGAGTCAGACGCGTCGGCGTTTCTTGGGGCGGCAGCCGTTGTGTGGCAAGGGGGTGACGTCTTCGATCGACTTGATCACGAGCCCCGCCGCCTGAAGCGCCGTGATCGCACTCTCGCGACCGCTGCCGGGCCCCTTCACCTTCACGTCGACCTCCTTCATGCCGAACTTGATCGCCTTGTCGGCGGCCTGCTGGGCGGCCAACTGCCCGGCAAACGGGGTGCTCTTGCGACTCCCCTTGAAACCCGCCGTGCCGGCGCTGGTCCAGCAGAGCGTCTCCCCCTTCGTGTCGGTGATGGTTATGGTCGTGTTATTGAACGTCGCTTTGATGTGGGCCACGCCCACGGTCACGTTGCGACGCGTCCGACGCCGTTTCGACTTGGCCACCGTTGAAAATACTCCTAATGCTGTTGGTTTGCTACGGTCCGCACAGGCAAACGGCCCCGGCAAGTTGCGCCTACCGCAGGTCCTTGACGCCCTTCTTGCCGGCCACGGTTTTCTTGGGGCCTTTTCGGGTGCGGGCGTTGGTGCGGGTGCGCTGGCCCCGCACGGGCAATCCGCGCCGATGCCGCAGCCCCCGGTAGCAGCCGATGTCGCGGAGCCGGGAGACGTTCTGGCTCACCTGCCGGCGCAACTGACCCTCGACCACGTAATCCTTGTCCAGCAGGGCCGCCAGCCGACCCAGCTCGTCCTCGCGGAGGTCCCGGGCCCGCGCCTGTGGGTCCACCCCCGCCTTGTGACACAAATCCCGCGAAGTCCTTGGACCCACGCCGTACAGATACGTCAGCGACACGACCGTGGGACGATTGTTGGGGATGTCGACGCCTAACAAACGCGGCATACGGGCCTCCTCGAATGACGGATGGCCGGAGACGGGCTGCCGGAATCGTCCGGGCAACCGGCCGGCCGCTCAAAAGCGCAAAGTGCCTGAGCGATCGACGACCTGCCGGTCAGCCCTGCCGCTGCTTGTGGCGGGGGTTGCTGCAGACGACGTATACGACGCCCCGACGGCGAACGACCTTGCAGCTCTCGCAGATACGCTTCACGCTGGCACGGACTTTCATCACAACCTACACTCTGGAATCTCCGCAAATGGGCCAAGCACCACAGTATAAGAGAGGTCCGCAATATCTCCAATAGGCGCGGAAAAAGATTTTCTCCACCGCCCTGCTCGGGGGGATTGGGGGCATTTCTACACGGGGGACTCCCCGTGAATGACTGGTGCGGATTCCTTCGCGAATACCTCAGACCTCCCATTTAACTCATCCCTCAACGAACGCCCGCGCTAGTTTGGCTTGTTTTTCTCCTGGTCCGGGGCCGCGGTGAGCACATAGGGCCCTGATTGGGTCATTGCGATGGTGTGCTCAAAATGCGCGCTGGGCTGACCGTCGGCGGTTGCCTGGGTCCAATGGTCCCTTCGAACGCGCACTCTCTTGGTGCCCATGTTGACCATCGGCTCCACCGCGATCACTAACCCCGGCTGAAGGCGGAAATCGCCCCCCCGGCGGAGCTGATCGCTGACGAAGTTGGGTACCTGAGGGTCTTCGTGCATCTGCCGGCCGATCCCGTGTCCTACAAAAGACTCGACCACCGTGAACCCGTGGTCCTTGACGAAAGCCTCCATCTCGGCCGCCACTTCGCTCCAAAACGACCGTTGGCCCATCAACTCGATCGCCAGGTCCAGGACCCTCCGGGTGACGTCGAGCAGTTGTTCAACCCGAGGGGCCACCCGACCGATGGGGTGAGTCACGGCGGCATCGCCGCACCAGCCGTTCAATTTGCAGCCGGTGTCGATGCTGACGACGTCGCCCTCGATCAACTTTCGGGGCCCCGGAATTCCATGGACAACCGCCTCGTTGATGGAAACGCAGGTGACCGCCGGGAATGGGACCTTTCCGGGAACCCCCTTGAATAGGGGCACCGCGTTCCGCTCGGCGAAGAACTGCTCCACGGCCGCATCGATCTCGGCGGTGGTTACGCCGGGCGCAAGGAGCGACTCCACCAGCCGGTGCGCGTGCCAAACGACCAGTCCGGCCTCGCGCATCATCGCAATTTCTCGAGGCGACCTGAGAATCACCCCTTCAAACTTATGGCCCATCGGAGAGGTATCTTGCGATTTCGATTTCTTAGCCGGCGATTGGGTCCAACACCGCTTTGATCCGCTGGAAGACTTCATCCATGGAGCCGAGCCCCTCAACGCTTCGCACGAGGCCGGCCTTCCCGTAGTACTCCACGAGGGGCTCGGTTTGGCGGCGATAGGCGATGAGTCGCTCGCGAATCACCTCCGGCTTGTCGTCGGCCCGGCCGCGTCCGGCAAGGCGTTGGAAGAGTTCTTCCTCGGGCACTTCGAGCACCAGGACCACGTCGAGCGGGGTGTTCTGCTCGCCCAGCCTTTGATCCAGGGCTTCGGCCTGGGCAATGGTGCGGGGGAAGCCGTCCAGCAGATAGCCCGCCTGGCAGTCCGGCTCGCCGAGTCGCTCGGCAACGATATCGAGCACGATCGAATCGGGGACCAACTGGCCGCCGGACATGTACCGCTCGGCCCGGCGTCCCACCTCGGTCTGGGCGTCCCGCGCGGCCCGGAGCATGTCGCCGGTGGAAAGGTGCAACAGGGCGTACCTCTGGACGAGCCGTTCGGCCTGGGTTCCTTTTCCGGCCCCCGGGGGACCAATGAAAACGATCCTCATGGTGCTTGTCCTTGGGAGTCCGTTTGCCGGCTGGAGGCCCGTGGAAAAAGTCAAGTCCGATCAACGAATCGGCGCAAAGTCCCTATCTCTCCAGGAGGCCCTTGTAGTTGCGCATCACCAGGTGGCTGTCGATCTTTTGCACCAGGTCGAAGGCCACGCTGACGGCGATCAAGAGCCCCGTTCCTCCGAAGAAGCTTGCCACGCCCCAGGGGACTCCCATCCAGGTGGCGACCAGGGTGGGGAGGATCGCCACCACGGCCAGGAAGCCGGCCCCGACGTAGGTGATCCGCACCATCACTTTTTCCAGGTAGTCGGCGGTGCGCTTGCCCGGACGATGACCGGGAATGAAGGTGCCGTAGTTCTTCAGGTTGTCGGCCATGTCCTTGGGGTTGAAGGTGATGGCCGTCCAGAAATAGCAGAAGAAGTAGATCAGTCCGATGTACATCAAGTTGTAGAAATACGACTCGCCGCGGCTGAAGGACGCGTTGAGCATGTTCCACAGGTTGGGCCAGAGCCAGGCGGCCGAAGCCAACCACTGGAAGATAACCTGGGGGAACAACAGGAGGCTGCTGGCGAAGATGATGGGCATCACGCCGGCCTGGTTGACGCGCAGGGGAAGATACTGCCGGGTGCCGCCGTAGACGCGCCGCCCGCGCACGTGCTTGGCGCTTTGCGTGGGGATGCGGCGTTGCCCTTGGGTGATATAGACGACCCCGGCCACCACGCCGACGAACATCGCGGCCAGCACCAGGAGCTTATCCACGCCGAAGTTGCCGCCGGTTCCCCCCAGCTCGAATCCATTCTCGACCATCGGCTGCAAGAGTTGCCAGCCGGCGCCGGGCATTCGGGCGAGGATGCCGGCCATAATCAGGAGGCTGATCCCGTTGCCGATGCCGTATTCGTCGATCTGTTCGCCCAGCCACATCAAGAAGGTGGTGCCGGCCGTCATGGTCAACACGGCGGTCAACTGCCACCAGAACGAGAGGTACTGGTCGGGGGCCTCGCCGATGAGGAACGAATCGCGGATCAGGTCGTTGCCGACCAGGATCCGCATGTAGGCCCAGCTCTGGAAGATACAGAGGCCCACGGTGGCGTAGCGGGTATATTCGTTGATCTTCTTGCGGCCGCTTTCACCCTCCTTTTGAAGCCTCTCCAGGGGGCCCCACACGGTGGCCAGCAACTGGAAAATGATCGAGGCGGAGATGTAGGGCATGATCCCCAGGCCGAAGATGGTCGCCTGGCTCAGGTCGCTGGCGCTGAACATGGCCGCCTGGTCCATCAGCGCGCCGAAAGTGCCTTGCTGGCCCTCGAAGGCCCGGCTGATCTTGTCCGGATCGACGATCGGCAGCGGGATCACCCAGCCGATGCGATAGATGGCCAAGAGCCCCAGCGTCAGCAGGATCTTCTGACGCAGCTCGGGAATCGTGAACACGACGCGAATCTTTTCCCACATCGCAAGATCCGTCCTTTGTCGGCGCCTGGCGGAGTCTCTTCAGCTTCCCCGGAACGGTTAGCTGCTACGCTGTTTGTTCTTGACCACGGCGGCTTTCCCCGGCAGCACGACCACTTCACCGCCGGCCTGCTCGATCTTCTCCCGGGCCGACTTGCTGAAGCGATGCGCGGCGACCTTCAGCTTCTTGGTCAATGGGCCGTCGCCGAGGATCTTGAGCACGTCGAAGCGACCCTTGGCGAGGCTCTTGGCCTTGAGTGTTTCGGAGTTGACGTCGTCGCCGGACTGAAAACGTTCCTCCAGATCGCCCACGTTGACCACGG
>JBDRTC010000801.1:0-3705 GCA_043824335.1 Planctomycetota bacterium
AAATACGGGGGATTACGGACCGGGGTGCGGAAGTTGGGCCTAAGGAAGGTTTGACGAGACAATCTCGAAGGAAGCATCGTTGGTAGCAAAATGCCAGGATTACGCCGAACCGAGGAGGGGTTTACTTGCTCGGATCAGTGGCGTGTTCGGGGAAGAAAAGCTGCTGGCCATACTGGCTGAAACCAAAACCGCCAATGATCTTCCGGCCTTCTGAGGAAAGCAGGAACTCAGCGAATTTGCCAGCCGCATCACGTCGGACATTGGGGTTCTTCTGCGGGCTGACGACAATTACGCAGTAGTGGTTCCTGAGGGAGCTGTCGCCTTCGTAGGCGACGATGAGTTCGAGCGATTTCCGTTGGGACAGGAATGTGGCCCGGTCCGAAAGCGTATACGCTCTCTTCTGATTCGCCATGCGGAGCACCTCGGCCATTCCGGCCCCGGCCTGCACGTACCAGCCTCCTTCCGACTTCATTCCAGACATCTCCCACAACTGCCTTTCCTTCATGTGGGTGCCTGATTGATCTCCCCGGGACACGAAGGGGGACTTCGACTGAGCGATCCGCTGAAAGACCTCCTTCACCGACGCCGCCCCCTTCGCCTTGGCCGGGTCCGATTCCGGGCCGATCACAACAAAGTCGTTGTACATCAAAGGATGACACTCTTCGCCATAGCCCTCGGCCATGAACTTCTCTTCGGCCGCCGGCGCATGGCTCAAAAGCACGTCAGCATCCCCGCGACGGCCGAGCTCCAGGGCCTGCCCGCTGCCGACGGCCACCGCTTTGACGTCGATGCCGGTCTTTTCCGTGAAGGCGGGCAACAGGACATCCAGCAAGCCGGTGTCCCGCGTGCTGGTGGTGGTGGCAAGCACCAGAGTCTCGGATTGGCCGCTTCCTGACGAGCAGCCGAGCAACGAGAGCGTGCAGGCGATCAGCACGCCCCAGGCAGTCAAGAGCAATGCAAATTGGTTCTTGGCGTCCATCGTTGCCTCCTCAATAGATAGCCCGGCCTTCGACGAAGGCCCTGGTTCGCGCATCGGACGGCGACTGGAAGAACTGCTCGGTGGAGGCGACTTCCACCAATTGCCCGTTCCACAGCAGTCCAACTCGCGTGGCAGCCCGCCGGGCTTGGAAAAGGTTGTGCGTGGCCCAGACAATCGCCGCCTTCTCCTGCGTTTCTCGAACGACGTTTTCCACCAGGGCCACTCGGGCCGGATCGAGATTTGCGGTCGGCTCATCCAACAGCAGCACTTCCGGCTCGATGACCAACGCTCTTGCCAAGGCCACCAATTGGACCTGCCCGCCGGAGAGCGTCTGGGCCGACTGGTTGGCAAGCGCTTCCACCCCGAGACGTTCCAGGATGGCTTTCACCTTCTGCGGTCGATCCGAGGCTCGTCGAATGCGCAGTCCGTATTCCACGTTGAACCGGACGGTTCCCGTCAGCAAATAAGGTCGCTGGTGAACCATCGCGATTCGACGCCGAACCGACAGCGACAAGTCCCTCCGGTTGAGATCGACGCCGTCGAAACGAACGACGCCGCACGTCGGCTCCTGGAGTCCGGCGAGGAGCTTAAGCAACGTGCTCTTGCCCGCACCGGTCGGCCCAAGCAGACAGAAGACGCTCGCGGCGCATAGATCGAGCTCATCGATCTGGAGAATTGTGCAGTCGCCGTACGACTTGCCGACGGTGTGCAAACGGTAGAGAGGCTGCGCGTTCATCTCAAGAGGTTGCCCCGGTGCAGGCGAAGGATCGCGACATTGACCAACAGCGCGACCAACAGCAGGGCGGCCCCAAGGCTCAGGGCGAATTCAAACCGCCCCCTGCTGGTTTCCAGCACAATGGCCGTGGTGAGGACCCTGGTGTGCCCCTGAATGTTGCCGCCCACGATGATCACCGCCCCCACCTCGGAAACGCTTCGTCCAAACGCTGCCGCCACGGCCAGCAAAACGCCGTGGCGAGCCTCGCGGAGGATCGCCCAGCGGCACTGCCCGGCACTTGCGCCAAGACTCATCAGTTGGGCCGACAGCTCCGAAGGCACGCTTTCCACGGATGCCGCAGTGATGCCCAGCACAAAGGGAAGGGCGAGAATCGTCTGCGCCAGAATCATCGCTTCGCGGGTGAATAGCCAGCCCAGAAAGGCCAGAGGGCCGCTTCGGGAAAGCAAGATATACAAGAGCAATCCGACGACGACGGGCGGCAGCGCCATGCCGGTGTGGACCAGCGCGATGACGATGGCTCTCCCCCGGAACTTCGCCAGCCCGAGCCAAATGCCCAGGGGGATGCCGATCAACGAAGTGAGGATCACCGCGGTGCCGGAAACGTGCAGCGACGCCCAAACGATCGGCCAGAATTCTCCGTCGAAGGTGGGCATCGCAATCAGTCCCGGGTGGAACGTCTCGGCGGCCTAGACGCGGAAAGACGTATGTATCGCTCAGAAGTCGGCGTCCGACACGATCTCGCCGTTATTCCGGGTAGCCAAGGCACGCATCGTTCGTAGCGGGATCGAGTTACTGATCGCTCGAACGTGCCCGTCCATGAACAGGAAGTTGCCAGAGCCCGGATGCGACGAGTGGAAGCTTGCCGGACTGCCGTTCGGGGAGTTGACGGTGTACTGACGGCTGTGGACCACCACCGCGGTGATGGAGGGTCGCCACTCCTGGCAACCCAGGTTCATGCTTGGGTTGTAAATCACTTCCGCCCCCGGGACGACCCCGGCCCAAGTGCTCTGGACAAATCGGTTGTCGCGTTCCCCGACGCCGATGGTGTTGGACGTGCCGTCGATGATATCTTGGATGCGAATGTGGCTGTTGCGGTGGAACACGCCGTTAAACGGCCGGTACTCGTAGCAGGCGTAGAGCGGATCGGGGTTCGCGGCATTACCGCCCCCCAGACAACCGACGTAACTGCACGCCGCCCCATCCGTCATGAAGGTCGGCGTAGCCGACGCCGACGGCGGGTTCCCGCAGTCGGAGACGTTGACTAAGGCCGCTCCCGTATCCGAGGGACAGAGGTAGGTCGTTACGAAAGTACGCCGGACTGCGGCGTTGGCCGGGTCCGTGATGGGGAGGCCGTAATTGATGCTTTGGTGCAGGTTACCCTGCTCCAGATACGGGAGTGAGAGGGCAAACAAGCTCCACCCCGGCCCCAACTCGGGAGGCTCGGCGTTGCAGTTGCCCGCCGGCAGGACCCACGCGGGGTTCACCAGCGTCGAAATGTGCCCCGATGGGAAGGAGCCGTGGGCGTCATGGTAGAGATGCAACGCCAAGCCCATCTGCTTGAGGTTGTTGCTGCACTGGTTACGCCGTGCCGCCTCGCGTGCCGCCTGAACGGCCGGCAGCAGAAGCGATATCAGAATCGCGATGATCGCGATGACGACCAGGAGTTCCACTAGCGTAAAAGCCGACTTGCGGTGCTCCGAGGCACGATCCATGCGAGTCGTGCCACGATGCGGCGCAGGTTTCCACCAAAGAGAGGGGTCCATGACGCGACAGTCTCCCGATTCTTGAGGCGTGGTCCACGAGGGTAACGTAAGGCTAATGGCACAACCGTGCGATTTGCCCGTCGAGTATAGCCCGCGGAAACTCGTTGTCAAGGGGGCGACGAAGAGCCCACCAGGCAGATCGCTCACGGAAAGGTGCCGTGGAGGGAAGCTAGCGTGACTTTACTGTGGCCGAGTGGGAATATCAGCGCAACCTATTGCAGGGGAAT
>JBDRTC010000802.1:0-2126 GCA_043824335.1 Planctomycetota bacterium
ACAAAACCGATCCATAAGTCGTCTCGATCACGACGCCGTGCCGGAGGTGGTCGTCGATGTTGTTGCCGTTCATCGTCAGGTTGCAGACCTTGATACAGAGGACGGCGTCGTTGTTCTCCTCGAACTGGTTGGCGTTGACCACGATGTCGTGCGCGCCGAGGATGTTCAGTCCGGCCTGGCGATTGTAAGTCATGATCGAGTCGCAGACGCGGGCGTCTTCGAGGCAATCGACGAGGTTGATCCCGTGGCCGCCGTTGTGATCGACGGAGAGCCCCTCAACGTAGAGTTCGTTGACCCGCTGGGCCAGCAGCCCGTCGCCACCGGTGGGCTCGGTGCTCTTGGCATCGATCGCGTTGGGATCTCCGCAGATGCGAAAATCGGCCAACTGCACGCGCCAGACGAACGCTCGGGGGTCGGCCGCCAGCTTGGGCGGCCGGACGATCAGTGCGGGCTGCCCCTGTTGGTTGCAGTTGATCAGCCGGGTGGCTGCTCCGGCGCCTTCCACCCGGGTGTCCGGACGTTCCAGCACCAACGGCTCCGCGAGCCGAAAGTCGCCCGGCGGAAGTCTCACCAGGCCACCGGTCATCGGCACGGCGTCGAAAGCCGCCTGAAGGCTAGGGTACGCCGAGGCGTCGATCACCGCCGGCGAAGGACCGACCTCGGCTCCCGACGGATCGGCGGCCGTCGTTCCGCTGCTTTGCGAGATGATCCAACCAAGGGCAACGAGCACCCCAAGCAACGCGAGCATGACATGTGCGGATTTCATGGAATCCCCCCTTGGCTACAGTTGGTACTGCGGAATCTTCATCAGCTCGCCGTCGTTGAGGGCCGACTGGTGGGCCACGACGCCGGCGACGGTCATGTTCAGTGCCCAGGCAATGTCGACCAGCGGCTTGCGGTTCTCGAGGATCGACATGAGGAACTCGTTGCCCAGGTATCCGTGCGAGCCGCCGTGTCCGCCGGCTTGCACGCTGGGGGGAAGGGGCGGTTTACCGAGGTCCGGCAGCTTCTTTTCGAGGCCCTGGTACTCCATGCCGACCATCGAGCCGCGCTCTCCTCGAACGCGGCCCACTTCGCCGCCGTAGCCCGGCGTGTCCCAACTGACGCCCATTCGGGCCATGCCGCCTTCGCTGGTGCGCATCAGCGCGATCTCCGTACCGAAGGGGTTCTTGTACCGATTGTTCTCCGGCTTCAGCCGTTCCAGAATGCTCGGCATCGCCATGCACGAGACCTCGGTGAAGCTGCCGCCGGTCACGCCCACGTAGTAGGCGTTCGAGTGCGTCGGATACCATTGGGGTGGAAGGCCGACCCGCCAGTCTTTGTACGACGGGATCCCCGACACCGCGTAATGGAAGTACTCGCCTTCGCTGTAGACCAGCTTACCGAAACCGCCGGCCTTGTAGATCTCCCGCATCGCGTAGACGGCGCCGTGGTAGCACGAAGTCTCGAACAGCATATAGTTCAGGCCGGAGGTCTTCACGGCCTCGAACAATTCGTCGGCCTCTTCCAGCGAGCCGAAAACGGCCGGAACTGCGGTGGCGGCGTGCTTGCCGTGCTTGAGCACTTCGATCGCGTGGCGGCAATGGCTCGGCGCGTCGGTGGCGCAGAAGATCGCCTCGATCGAGTCGTCCTTGACCATCTCTTCAAGCGAGGGGTAGGTCTTGGAACACTTGCACGCCTCGGCCAGCGCTTGGCAGCGGTCGGGGAAGAGATCGCTGACGGCGACGACCTCGGCGTTCGGGTGATGCTGCAACGAAAACGCTGCCCCGAACTTGCACACGCCGTAACCGACGATCCCCACACGGATCTTCCGATCGGAGACGGGCTTCCATTGCTTCGCCGTCTGTTTGTCGGCTTTCTCCTCCTCGAAGCCTTGAATCTTGGGCGTCTCGGCCGCGTTGGCCGCCGAGGCGGCTCCCAAAGCGGCAGCGCCGAAGGCGGCGCTTTTCAGGAAGGAACGTCGTGAGGCGGTCTTGTACATGGTGGGTTCTCCTACAAAGAGTGAGGGCCGCGAGGGGCGTCGGTGGGTTTCTTTCGGCCGTGGCGGACGAAAACGCAAGAGCGCGAGAAGCGTGAATTCTCATGCTCTATTGTACCTGCTGGGGATCCACGCCAGTGTCACGTCG
>JBDRTC010000803.1:0-14000 GCA_043824335.1 Planctomycetota bacterium
CGGCGACGACGAGGACGGCGTCACCTGGGGCCGGCTGGCCCCGGGCAATTTCACGACCTTCACGGTGACGGTCGCCACCCCAGGATTGGCCCACTTAAGCGCATGGATCGACTTCAACGGTGACGGGGTGTGGGCCGACTATGTGGACGCAAACGGAAACGCGATTTCCGAGCAGATCATCGATCCGTTCGACAACGGCGCGAATGGCGGCGCGAACCTCGCGGACGGCGTCCACACGTTCGACGTTCTCATTCCCGGCACGCTCGACGCGATGACCACTTTCGCCCGGTTCCGTCTTGCCTCGAATCCCAGTGAGATCGCGCTTCCCACGGGTCTTGCGGAGGACGGCGAGGTGGAGGACTACAAGGTCCTGATCGAGGTGGGCGACTCCTTGATCAGCGGCTTCAAGTTCAACGACCTCGACGGCGACGGCGTGTGGGACCGCGAGCCCGCCTCCAGCGGCGTCGCGCCGGTCATTGCCCCGGTAGCCCCGGGCACCGGCGTGCTGATGTCGGGCTACGACAGCGACTTCCAGTTCAAGACGAACGTGGGGCAAAACGACGATCTTTCGGGCGGCCCGTTCCCCCTCGGTTTCACCTTCGAGTTCTACGGGCAGGCGTACGACCAGTTCTACATCAACAACAACGGCAACATAACGTTCGGCTTGCCCTCGCAGAGCTTCCCGCAGACCGCCGGGCTTCCGCTGGGCGTCCCCATGATCG
This sequence comes from Planctomycetota bacterium, assembly GCA_043824335.1. GTDB lineage: Bacteria > Planctomycetota > Planctomycetia > Pirellulales > Thermoguttaceae > JBDRTC01. Next base: position 723 of record JBDRTC010000803.1, read on the forward strand.
CGCCGTTCTGGTCCGACGTGGATACCCGCAACAGCGGCGGCAGCGTTCACCTGGCCAGCGGGATGAGCCCCCGCGGCAATTCGTTCGTGCAGGTCGATTGGGCGAACGTCGGCTACAGTAGCCGCACCAACCCGGTGAACACGAATGCCCGAAACTCGTTTGCCCTGTACATCGAGGACGATCCCGGCGGCGACATCGTGGCGTACCATTTCTACGATATGCGCTGGACGACCGGTGATCGCAGCGCCGGCGCAAACGGCTTCGGCGGCGACGGCGCCGAGATCGGATTCGACGCGGGCAACTTCAACGAGTACTTCAGCCTGGCGCGACCGAAGAGCCAAGCCGACCTCAATGCCTTGAGCGAGCAGTACGCTTTCCGGTTTGACCCCAGCACGGGCCGGCCTCTGGGCATCGAACCGGGCCTGGCCGGCGTGACCGTCTATCTGGAAACGGACGGGACCCCCGGGGAGCTCGATCGCGATGTCGAGCCGTGGACCGTTACCTCGAACGACGATCCGCTCACGACGAACGTCGACGAGACGGGCTACTACGAGTTCACCCGGTTGTTTGACGACGATGGCCCGTTCGAGGTCCACGAGATCGTTGAGCCGGGGTGGGTCCAGACGTTCCCGAGCGGCGCCTCGACGCTGTATCTGGCGGGCGGCAGCATGAACATTCAGGCGGTCGGCGGGGTGCAAGTGGCCGACCGGCAGACCTTCACGATCGGCGACGGCGCGAACTCGGTTCTGTTCGAATTCGACAACAACGCCTCCCTGAGCAACCCCGAGGCCGTGCAGGTGCCGTTTGTCTCCGGCGGCACGGCCTCCTCGATCGCCACGGCGATTGCCCAGGCGGTGAATGTCACGACCGACCCGATTCAGTTCAGGGTCTTCGCCACCGCGATCACCGGCACCGTCACCCTGACCGGCACCGCGATCAGCTTCGATCCCGGCACGACGCAGTTGTCGACGACCACTTCGCACAGCGACCCGGGCGGTTTCTGGGACGTGGTGCTGCGGCCGAGCGAGCAGCTTCAGGGCGCGAACTTCGGCAACTACAGGAAGCCGCACATCAGCGTTTCCGACGTGATGATCGCCGAGGGCAACTTCGGGCCCACCTACGTCGACGTCACGGTGAGCGTGACCGACTCGTTCGGCTCCCCGATCCGTATCGACTACCAGACCCAAGACGGCGTTCCGCCCGACGCTGCAATTGCTCCAAACGACTATCTGGCCGCGAGCGGCTCGATCACCATCCCGCCGCACGGCACGCCGCTTTCCGTTTGGACCACCCGGCCGGTCACCAGAAACGGCTCCAACGACTACGATTACCACGTCTCAGGCGACAGCCTCGTTTTCGAGGGGCACGATGGAAACGACTGGGAAATCTACCTGTACGACGGTGAGATCGACACGATCCAGCAACTCACGAACAACGACACCGACGACAAGCTCGCCAACCATTACAAGGACGGCGCGACGGGCGTGATCAACGTGGTCTGGTCGGGCATTCCCGATCCAAACGACCCCAACGATAGCGACTATGAAATCTATCTCTACGACACGGACTCGAAATTGGTCCGGCGGCTGACGTACAACAGCTATGACGACAAGACCCCGCGGGTATCCGACACGCACGTGGTCTGGTGGGGCGCCACGCCGACGGACGTGGATATCTTCCTGTACGATATCCAGGCAGAGGTAACGCAGAACATCTCCAACAACAATTTCGCCGATTACGATCCGCGGATCTCCGGCCCCAACGTGGTGTGGTCCGGAAGCGACGGCAGCGACACGGAGATCTATCTCTACCGGGCCGTTCCGGGCACCGGCAGCGGCGTCCGGACCCAGATTACCAACAACGTGTTGGCCGACCACTCCGTGGCAATCGACGGCACGAACGTGGTCTGGGTCGGCAACGACGGCACCGACGGCGAGATCTTTGTCTACCAGTTCGATCCGACCACCGGGGCGGGCCCGACCTATCAGCTCTCGAACAACAGCACGGCCGACATCGATCCGCAGGTCTCCGGCGACAACGTCGTCTGGCAGAGCCTGGTGGGCACGAACCCGGAAATCTTCTACAGCAACGTGAGCGACGCCGCAGGCGGCATCGGCGCCACGAATATCTCCAACAGCGCGGCGCGTGACGAGCATCCTCAGGTATCCGGCAACCAGGCCGTCTGGCACCGGTGGGACGGCTCCGACTGGGAGGTCTACCAATACGAATTCGGCTCGAACCGAATCCCCATCAATCTCTCCGACAACACCGATTTCGACTGGTATCCGCAGGCGTCGGAGGAGATGATCGCCTGGAAGTACTTCGACGGCACGGATTACGAGATCGTCGTCGCCACCAGGGCCGAGCCGCAAGTGACCGCCACGATCCGCCTTCAGATCAACGGCGACACCAATCCCGAGCCCGATGAGTCGTTCCTGCTCAACATCCTCGGCGCGTACGTGGTGAACCTGAACAATCTTGCCATCCCGGACAACATCGACGACCCCCAGAGCGAGATTCTGATCCTCAATGATGACGGCGGTCCGTTCGGGCTCGATTACGGCGACGCCCCGGCGTCCTACGCCACTCTGCTGGCCGACAACGGCGCGAGGCACCAGGTCAAGCCCGGCTTCCCTCCGCCTCCGGGCTTCCCTCCGGCTCCGGGCCTCCATCTCGGCGCCCAGGTGGACGGCGAGGGCGACGGCTTGCCCGGGCCGGCGGCGACGGGCGACGACGCCAACAACCTCCCCGACGAGGACGGCGTCAACATCACGACCATTACCCGCGGCGACGTTGGCGTTCCTATTACCGTCACGACGACGATGTCGCTGGGTAACCGCGGGTACCTCAACGCCTGGATCGACTTCAACGGCGACGGCGACTTCGCCGACGCCGGCGAGCAGCTTGTCATGCAGGGACCGGGGCTGAACAATTCCGGAACCACGGTGGAACTCTTCGCAGGTGACAACACGGTCGAGTTCAACGTCCCCATCGGAGCCAGGGTGGGAGACACGTACGCCCGGTTCCGCTTGAGCAGCGATCTCGCCGGCCTGTCGTACACCGGTTCGGCCGCCGACGGCGAGGTGGAAGACTACAGGATCGAGATCGTGTCTCCGCTGCCGAGTAGGGTGAGCAAGACGGGCCAAACGCTTACCGTCCTCGGGACCGACGGCGACGACGTCTTCGAGTTCACCGGGGCCGATGCTTCGGGCGACTACACGATCGTCATCAACACGGTCGTCTACCAGTTCCCGGCCGCCGACGTGGACAACGTCGTATTCGACGGCGGGGCCGGCAACGACAGGGCCGTGCTCAACGGCACCAGCGCCTCCGAAACGGTGGAGCTCTGGCCCGGCCACGGGTCGTACGTCGGCCCCGGCGTGACGGTGACGACCGCCGGCACGGAGTCCGTCACCGCTTACGGCGGCGGCGGCGCCGACGTGGCCAAGCTTTACGACGATCCCGCCGCGGTCGATACGTTCCTGGCATCGCCTGATTCCGCCAAGCTGTCGGGCAACGGGTTTTCCAACCAGGTTGAGTCGTTCCGGTACGTCCACGGTTACGGCACGCCAGGCAACGGCGACGTGGCCATACTGCACGACAACCCCGGGGGCAAAGACAGGTTCGAGGCTTGGCCCACCCAGGCCATACTCTTCGGCGACGAGTTCTACAATCGTGCCGTGCGGTTCGACAACGTTGAGGCGTACTCCACCGAAGGCGATCCCGATGTGGCAGTGCTTCACGACGACCCCGACACCACCGACACGCTCCAAGCCTGGCCCACCCAGGTCGAACTCTCGGGTGAAGGGTTCTCCAGCCAAGCCAACTCGTTCCGCTACGTTTTCGCCCTCGCCACCGCAGGCGGCAATGACGAGGCCTTCCTGTACGACGACCCGAATACGGTCGACAAATTCAAGGCGTGGCCTGAGAAGGCCGAATTCTACGGCAACGGCTTCTACAACCGGGCCAAATCGTTCCGCTACGTCCACGCCTACGCTACAGAGGGTGGCGGCGACGCGGCCGTGCTGCACGACAACCCCTCTACCCCCGACACGTTCCAGGCGTGGCCCGATCAGGCCAAGCTTTTCGGCGACGGATTCCTCAACGAAGCCAACTCCTTCGACTACATGTTCGGTGTCGCCAGCAAAGATGGCGGAGACGTCGCCCAGTTGTACGACGATCCCACGGGACCGGACAAGCTCCTGGCTTGGCCCGACCGGGCGAAGCTTTCCGGCGACGGGTTCTACAACCAAGCCAAGTCGTTCCGTTACGTCAATGTCTACGCTACGGAGGGTGGCGGCGACGTGGCGTTGCTGTTCGACGATCCGTACGGACTCGACACGTTCCGGGCTTGGCCCGACCAAGCCGAGCTTTCCGGCGACGGGTTCTCCAACCATGTCAACTCGTTCGGCCGCGTGCACGGCGTAGCCACCGCGGGCGGTGCGGACGTCGCCGAGTTGTACGACGATCCCACGGGACTGGACAGGTTCGAGGCTGGGCCCGTCGAAGCGATACTCTCCGGCAACGGGTTCTACAACCGGGCCAAGTCGTTCCGGTACGTCAATGCCTACGCCACAGAGGGTGGCGAGGACGTGGCGTTGCTGTTCGACGATCGGTACGGACTCGACACGTTCCGGGCCTGGCCCGACCAAGCAGAGCTTTCCGGCAACGGATTCTCCAACCATGTTAACTCGTTCCGCTACGTGCACGGCGTGGCGACCACGGGCGGTGACGACGTGGCGCACCTGTACGATTCGCCGGGGATCGACACCTTCAAGGCTTGGCCGACCGAGGCCAAACTTTACGGTGACGGGTTTTACAACCGGGCCAAGTCGTTCCGTTACGTGAACGCGTACTCCACCGCGGGCGGAGACGACAGAGCCTTTTTGTACGACTCGGCACTGGAAGCGTTCCCCGATTACCTGGAAGCCGACGCCAGTTGGGCTCGCCTTTCCAACGACGCCCTCGGCTACGCCTACATGGTGTGGGAATTCGAGAGCGTAACAGCCAACTCGAGCAATGAGAGCGACGTGGAGAACGTCGACCCCGCCGCCCTCGATTTCCTCCTGCTCATGAACGGGGGATGGTAAGGATTCCCCCGGTTCGGCCCCGGCTTTGAACTTTTGGCCGGAATCCGGGCAACGCCCCCAACACCAATCCCCACAACGGGTTACGACGCCGGCTCTTTTTCCTCGGCCCGTACCCGCGTGGGCATCTTGCCGCCCGGACTGAATCCTCCGATCCGCTGTTGGCCGGGCGTTTCCAAGCGGCGGCGAACGCGGTACGATGAATTCGATCGATCACGCGGGCCGGTTTCGCGTGGCGAATGTCATGCCCGGAGCCAGTCTGGGAACAGCCGATGGAACACGCACCTGATCGCCGGCCGCCTTGCGAGGCGAACGCGGCCGACCGGTGGAACGAGTTGGCCGGCCGGGTGCTCGCAGGGCAAGGCCTGACCGGCGAGGAGGGGCTGGCGATCCTTCGTGCGAGCGACGAGGAGTTGCTCGAGGTTCTGGCGGCCGCTTATCGTGTGCGCCGTCGCTGGTTCGGCAATCGGGTCCACTTGAACTTCTTGGTCAACGCCAAGAGCGGCGGTTGCAGTGAGGACTGCGGGTACTGCTCCCAATCCCGCGTCTCGAAGGCCGAAGTCCCGAGATACGACTTGCTCCAGCCCGAGCAGATCCTCGACGGGGCTCGGGTCGCGGTCCAGCGCAAGGCCGGAAGCTACTGCATCGTGACGTCGGGCCGAGGAGCCTCAGAGCGGGAGATCGAGGTGATCGCGGGCGTGGTTCCCCGGATACGCACGGAATACGGGCTGAAGATTTGCGTCTCGCCGGGCCTGTTGACGCCCCAGCAGGCGGCGCGGCTGAAGGCGTGCGGCGTCGGCCGAGTGAATCATAATCTGAACACCAGCGAGCGCTTCTATCCGAGGATCTGTACGACTCATACATATCAAGAACGTTTGGCCACGCTCGGCGCCGTGCGGGAAGCGGGCCTGGAGATCTGCTCCGGCGGGATTGTGGGGATGGGCGAAGAGGACGCCGACGTGGTCGAGCTGGCGCTGCGGCTCGGCGAGCTGGGCGTCGAGGCGATTCCCGTCAATTTTCTCATCCCCGTCCCCGGCACGCCGCTGGATTCCGCACGCCAACTGAATCCTCGTTATTGCCTCAAGGTCCTCGCGATGTTTCGACTGGCCAACCCAAAATGTGAGCTCCGGATTGGCGCCGGTCGCGAGGCCCACCTCGGCAGCCTTCAGCCCTTGGGGCTGTATCCGGCCAACTCGATCTTTGTCGGCGATTACCTCACCACCAAGGGCCAACCGCCGGAGGAAGACCACCGGATGATCGAGGCTCTGGGCTTCGAGGTTGTTGGGGAGTGACTGGGAACGGCAAGGTCTCGGCTGTTCAAACTGAAAGCGGACTTTGAGTCGGCTGGAAATCGGCGCAGACCTGCGGTACACTCGGATACTTGCGAGCCCGTCGAAAAAGCCTCGTTCGAGAGCCATGTCCGACACGGGAAATCCAAAGGTCGCCGATTTGATCCAACGCGCTCAGCAGGGCGACTCGGAGTGCCGCGAGCGCCTCTTTGCGTTGTGTCGCAGTTACCTGGGCTTCGCCGCAAGGGCGCAGGTGGAGAGTTGGTTGAAGGCGAAGGTCGACGCGTCGGACGTAGTCCAGCAGACGATGCTCGAGGCCCATCGCGATTTCTCCCGCTTCCAGGGCACCTCGGAGCAGCAGTTGCTCGCCTGGCTGCGGAAGATCCTCCTGCACAACGTGGCCGACTTTGTCCGCCACTATCGTGGCACGGCCAAACGTCGGGTCGGCCGGGAAGTGCCCTTTCGCACTCCGGGTGAAACCGATTTCCGACGCGGGGCCCCCGAGCCGTCGGCGCCCGACGGCACGCCCAGCCAGGAGTTCCTTCGACGGGACAACGAGCTTCGCCTGATCGCCGCCCTGGAGAAACTGCCCCCCAACTACCAGGAAGTCATCCTTCTCAGAAATCTCCAGCGGCTGCCGTTTGACGAAGTGGCCGAGCAGATGGAGCGCTCCCGGCCCGCCGCGCAAATGCTTTGGAAGCGGGCAATCGACAAACTCCGGGAGGTGATGGGGGACGAGCCATGAGCAACGATCTGCCGGGGGAGAATCAGGAGTTTCGGCTCCTGGACGAGTATCTCGAAGGCTTGCGGGCGGGCAGCGCCCCGGATCGAGACGCACTCTTGACCCGAGAGCCCAAGTTGGCGCCTGCGCTGGATTGCCTGGACCTGCTGGAGGGCATCGCCTCGGATCTGTTCGAGAGCGTTACGCACCCCCCCCAAGCGGACACGTCCGAACCGGAGGAGACGATCACGCTGTCGGCCTCGACGATTCAGATGCCGAGCGATTTCGGCCCGTACGAGTTGTTGGAAGAGATCGGGCGCGGGGGCATGGGCGTGGTCTACAAGGCCCGCCAGAAAGGCCTCGACCGGACGGTGGCCGTCAAGATGATCCTGGCCGGCCACTTGGCGTCGGCCGAGCACGTGCGCCGCTTTCAAGTCGAGGCGAAAGCCGCCGCCGGGTTGCGGCACCCGCACGTCGTCCACATCCACGAGGTCGGAGAGCTGCACGGGTGCCATTACTTCGTGATGGAGTACATCGAGGGGGTCAGCTTGGCCCAGCGGATTGCTTCGGGGCCCGTGGACGTGGAAACGGCCGTCCGTTTGGTCGGGGAGGTCGCCCGGGCGGTGGAGCATCTTCACCGGCAGGGGATTATTCACCGCGACTTGAAACCATCGAACATTTTGCTCGATTCCGAAGAGCAGCCCTACGTCACCGATTTCGGACTGGCCAAAGTGTTTGCGGCGGGTACCGACATGACCTCAACCGGGGCAATCCTCGGCACGGCCGCCTACATGGCCCCGGAGCAGGCTTCCGGGCACAGCGCCGAGGCGGCGCCGGCCAGCGACGTCTACAGCCTGGGGGCCATCCTGTACGAGCTTCTCACCGGCCAGCCACCGTTCCGCGAGGACAACCCCCTGGACACGTTGCTGCAGGTCCTCGCCCGGGAACCGACGTTGCCCAGACAATTGAACCGAAACGTCCCGCGAGCGCTGGAAGTCATTTGCCTGAAGTGTCTTTCCAAGTCGCCCGACGACCGCTACGGCTCGGCGGATGCCCTGGCCGACGATATCGAGCGTTTCCAGAAGGGGGAGACGCTCGCTGCCCGACCACCCGGCCCGGTCGGGCGGCTGAGGGCGTGGAGCCGCCGGGAGCCGGCGCTGGCGGCCCGGCTCGCCGCGCTCGGGACGTTCTGCGTGGTTGAGATGGTCGTTGGGAGTCTTGCCCCGGTGGATCCAAAATTTCACGTGCAGATTGTGGCCCTCTTGGCTGGCTGGGCCGTGACCGCGGTGGTTTGCCAGCAACTTCTCAGGGTCCAGCGCTGGTCGGTTCCCGCGCGATTCGTTTGGGGGCTGCTCGACTCGATGCTTCTGTTCGTCGTTTTGTTGCTGGCCGACGGGGTCGCCAGCCCGGCAGTCGTCGGCTATCCGTTACTGATCGCAGCTTCCGGCCTGTGGTTCCGGGTGCGGTTTGTGTGGTTTATTTGCGGGTTGTCGCTGGCCTCCTACGGCGTTCACGTGCTCGACTACTATCTTCGGCGTATCGAACTGCACGCGGTGCTCGACCCCCGCTGGGACCGGCACGTCATCTTTGCCGTAGGATTACTGGGTATTTCCGGGGTTGTCGTCTACCTGGTACACCGCGTGCGGGTGCTCAGCAGCTACTACGGCCAGGCATTGTAGTATCCGGTTGCGGTCGAGTTTCTGGGTACCTAGGGCAGCTTGCCCGCCTTTGTGCCCCCCAGCTGATGGATCATAGACTGTTCTGAGGTGGGTAGTGGTGGCCGCCGGACGGACTTGATCAAGACCCGTCTCCATTTCCGCTTCAGATATCCCAGTCTTCCCTTCCCTTCAGGAGCACCTAAATATCCCGCTGCGCGGATTATCCCGGGATATCGAAAGGTCGGTTAAACCCGCAAAATCGATTCAACCGATACAGAATGATGGGACCGCATCCTTACAAACAGGCTCTTTGCGCAGGGATTTGACATGCGTCGGAAACTACTCGTCTTGACTATTTTGGGTATGGTGGGCGTCTGGATCACCTCGTCTGTCATGGCACAAGTTCGGCCGAAATCTCCCAGCGGGAGCGAGACGCTGGTAGATCGCCTGGACGAGTTTGGCCGCATGCTCTTTGGCGGCGTGCTCCCCATGGAACGAAGAACCGGGCCGAAAGCGTCCGACGCGCAGCCGGCGTCTGGACAATCCAGCTCAACTCGCGGCTCAAGTCGGGTGGATTCGTCTTCGCATCGCCCTGGAAGTCCGCAAGGGAGCAGCGATTCGCCGCGTGCAATATCGAGCCGCACCCTGGTCCCGAAGACCGCGACGGATCAACCCTTCGTTCATCGAATTGGCGAATCACGCGTGGGAGGTCAACCGACGCCGGCGGCCCGACAGCTGGGGGTGACGGCTGGCTCGGCTCGTACGCTCGATTCGCCGGTTTCCGCCCAATCGGGCACTCCTCGCCTGCACCAGCGCCTCAGAGTACTCGGCGAGTCGGCCTTTCCGCATATCCCGAAGTCGAAATCGCAAGAGGCGCGTAGTTTGGTGGTTGAGCCGTCGGCCGCGGATTCCGGGCCGGCGCAAGCCGACAACTCACGCGACGAGTTACTTCAACCCTCGGTGGTCGCGGGAGACGACGTTCCGGCGCCGCGTGTCGCAAGCCCGCCTGCGATGAGTCGGCCTTTCCCGGACCGGCTTGCCGCCGAACCGCTCTCACCCAGCCGAGTCGGCGCGGACGGTCCCGCTCCTTCCGCGTTGCCGGAAGCCGCGGACCCACAACCCCCTGTCCATCCCAGGAAGGCAGCCGACGTACTGATCGCACGGCAGAGCCCGATTCTCGGCGTGGAAACGGTTGGACCCCGGCAAATCAAGGTGGGAAAAGAATCGACATTCGAACTTACGATCCGCAACTCGGGTCAAATGGTTGCGGATCAGGTGGTCGTCACGATTGGGATTCCCGAGTGGGCCGACGTGCTGGGCACCGAGGTCAGCAAAGGCGCGACCACCGCGCCGAAAGCGGGCGGGGAAGGAAACGGCTTTCAGTGGGAGGTCGGCCAGGTGGGGCCGGGAGGAGAAGAGAAGCTATCGCTAAGGATCGTGCCCCGGCAAAGCCGGCCCTTTGATCTGGCGGTCGAGTGGGACTCGCTGCCGGTCGTCTCCCGTGCGATGATCGAGGTCCAAGAGCCGAAAATCGAGATGCGCCTTGAGGGACCGCGGGAAGTACTCTTCGGCCAGAGCGAGGTCTACCGCTTGGAGTTGACAAACTCCGGCACCGGCGACGCGCAGGACGTGGCCATCTCGCTGGCGCCGACAGGCCCGGGCGAGAATCTGCCCGCCAGACATAAGCTCGGCCTCTTGAAGGTTGGCGAGAAAAAGGTCATCGAAGTGGAACTTACCGCCCGGCAGGCGGGGACCCTGGCCATCCGCGTCGACGCCCAGGGCGACGGCGTCCAGGCGCACCTGGCCGAGACGATCACCGTCAACCGGCCGACCTTGGAGATGGACGTCGAAGCCCCGGAAATCCAGTACGTGGGAACCGACACCGGTTACCTCGTCCGTGTGCGCAACCGGGGCACTGCTCCCGCGAAAAACGTGGCCGTGCGGGCAACGATTCCACCAGGAACCCAGTACGTGTCTTGCTCCGAGGGTGGACACTTTTCTCCGGATCAGGCGAGCGTGACCTGGACTCTGGAAACGCTCGATATCGGGGCGGAAAAATCGTACGAGCTAACCTGCAAACTCGCCTTGGCGGGCTTGAGCCGGCTGAAAGTCGCTTCCTCTGCCGCGGGCGGGCTCGCCGCTTCCAGCGACGCCACGGTCAAGGTGGAAGCCATCGCCGACCTCGAACTCGACGTCACCGATCCCTCCGGGCCCGTACGCGTCGGCTCCGAGGCCACCTACCAGGTTCGGGTAAGCAACCAGGGCACCAAGAGTGCCGAAGAAGTGGAGATCGTGGCCTACTTCACCAAGGGGGTCGAGCCCACCGTGGTCGAGGGCGGGCGACACGAGATCGGCCCCGGGCAGGTCGTATTCGATAAAATCCCCTCGCTGGGCGCCGGCCAGGAAGTCACCTTCCAGATCAGGGCCAAAGCCGAGACGGCCGGGAGCCACATCTGCCGGGTCGAGGTCTACTGCAAGCCGTTGGGGACCCGTTTGGTCGGCGAAGAGACCACCCACTTCTACGGCGGCGCCTCCTTGGCGCAGAAGGCGTCGAGGTCTCAACCTGACGCCGACGCTTCGTTAGAGCGACACGGGCCGATCCGGACCGCCGACCAGCGGCCCACTCCGGCCCCGTCAAAGAGCCAGTAGTTTGGCCGCCCGTTGAAAACGGCAGGTAATGCGCTCAGATGCTTGCTCGATCTAGCGTGACCCGTTATCATATGGGTAAGAGAGGAACCGCGTTGAGCCCCCGTTTTTCGCGACCGCCGGCGCGTCGTCGGCCGGTGGGGAGAGGAGGGAGCGTCATGATTCGTCTCACGTGCCCAGGTTGCCAGGTCAGGCTGAATGCCAAGGACGAACTGGCAGGCCAGACCCGAAAATGCCCCAAGTGCGGCGGCGTGCTCAAGATCCCAGAAGCGGCCTCTTCCTCCCAGGCCGACGCCGATGAGTGGGACGGCCTGGATGACGTCGCTCCCGATCAGCACGTCCACGAGGTGCTCGACCAGGGCCTCCCGCCCGTGGAATCCCCAAAACGGCTGGTCCGCGTGAACCGGTACCTGATCTGCGACAAGAGCAGGCTCTTTGCCGCATGGGAAGGGAACGGGGAAGGGTGGATGCTCAAGACCAGCGCGGGCTTCGTGAAGGTCGGGCGGAACGCCGATCAACTGCCCTCCCAAGGCAACTACACGCTGGTGGAACTCGTGATGGCCGCGACCGACGACGGGACTCGCCTCCGCGGCATTCACAGCTACCAGCTCGCCCGGAGCTATGCCTTGACGGCGCTGGCACGGGACGAGGCCAAGATCCTTTCCCAAATCACCGGTCCGGGGTGCCTGACCAAGGAACAAAAAATGGCCGTCCAAGAGTTCCTTCGCGAGCAGTTCATGCGCGCCGTTTGGGGCGATGCCGCCGAGGTGCTCGATTACCTGACCAACATCGACTACCACTCCCCGGGCGTCGGGCAAAAATCGGCCGGAGCATAGCCTCAGCAAATCAACTCCCGTTGGATCGCGTGCAACTCATTTCGGGCCAAGCCCCACAAGCGGCCGGCCATTTCGTCAATCTCCCGCTGGATCTCGAAGATCGGCTCACCTCGCTCGGCCGACTGATGCGCCCGCCGGCTGGCCATGGCGAGTTCCTGGTGGAGTGGGGCCCCGGGCTCGAATTGCCGAAGCCGGATAAAATCGAGCATGCCCGGACTGCCGAACCCCTTTCCCCCGCGCACGCTGTGCGAAGTGACCAGGAAACCGACGATCGCGCTATTGAGCACCGCCGAAAGGTAATGGGCCTCGTCACTCGACCGGGCCGCCACCAGCACGCAGGTCTCCTGCGGAATCGCCGCCCGGGCGCCTAGGATCGGATCTTCCAGCACCTCCACCACGGCGGCGTTCACCCGGCGGTCCATGCGGCGCCATACGACCTTCACCGGCGCCACGGTGTACCGGCCCACGTTGTACATCGAGTAGAAAGCGGCGTGCCGTTGGTATCGCTTGTAGGCCGCACGATCCCGGAGCGCCGGAGCGAATCGTTCGAGGTATGCGTACGTTTTCGGATAGCGGTCGCGCAGCACTTGTTCCTCGATCCCTCGCCGGGTCTGGAGGTCTTGGACGAGCAGCAGGTGAGCCGAGGGAGCGGCACGATATCGGGCGACGTCGGCCCATCGCAAAAGCGGATAAACGAGATCGGGCTCGATCACCTGTTCGACCGTGGCGACGCTCCGCTTCCCTCTGGCGGCGATGTTCCGGACGAGCACGCCGCCATCAGCCTCCCCCAACACGTGGAGCCAATACACGCCGTTGGCTCCCCCGCTGTTTGCCCCCAGGTGGGCTTGGTAGTCCGAGGGGCCGACAAGCCGGGCCCAGTCGGTCGTCAATCCTTCCGGGCGGACGAGCCAGGGAGACGTGGGCCGGCCGGGGTCGATCGGCTCGGCGAGAAATCGGCGCTGCTCGAAACGGTCCTGCCCGTCACGGGCGGGGGACGAGGGGCGAGGGACGAGGGTGGGGAGATGAGGGGTGAGGGGCGAG
>JBDRTC010000804.1:0-31026 GCA_043824335.1 Planctomycetota bacterium
CCCTCGCTCAAGCTGCCGACCGCCGTCCGCCAGACCGACCGGCGAGGAGAGAAATTCGGCGAAAATGGAAAGCAGATCCTCGGAAAGGCGGATCGAGCGATCGCATCGCGCGACGACCATGTGAACATGCTCCGGTAGGATCGAGCATGCGCAAACGTGGTACTCGTGCTCGGCAATCGCCGTCGCGAAACCCTGGGAAACGGAAAGCACTTGACGGCCGTTGAACCTGACGGGTGGATACTTGAGGGCCCGCTTCGCGGCAAGGCGAAGGGCGCGGTCGTGCGGCTTGGCGGCGACCGAGCGGCGCGTCTCGACTTTTGTGGCCGGTCCGAACCGGAATAACTCCCACGACCCGACGAAGTGCGACCACGACCCCCGGGGATCGTTCGGGAGCCAGAAGCCGTATGCCGAGAAGATGGCGTGGTATGCGCGGATCATCGCCGTAATCCCCTTGCTCTGCCGCGATTCTGCGGCGACTGGCGCGCTCTGGGCGACTTCGCGGGATTCGTTCTGCCGACGTCGCGGACGCGCCGAGACCCCCCGGCACAAGTGCCGGGGCTAAACGGCAACATCGGGGGCCCGCACTATTGTTTAGCCCCGGCACTTGTGCCGGGGGTTTCTTGACGCGCCGACCGCAATGGTACAACTCCGCAGTGCGGTTGTCGAGCGATTCCGTCCGCCGAGGACTTGCACGCCCCTGCCGTTCCGCGTACGTTGTGGATCGGCAGGAAACGTGCGAGCCCCGCAACGGGGCGTTGTTTTCCGACAGGGAGTCTGGATCATGATGTCGCTTCCGATCCGGGTGGCGCGAGGCTTCTGGATCGCCCTCGCCTTTTCCACAGTGGCGACGAGCGGTCCGGTGGCCGAGGCCGCAGATCAACCTCAAGCCGCAGCCAAGCCGAACGTCGTCTTGATTGTGTCCGACGATCAGGGGTACAACGACCTGGGCTGCCTGAGCGATCATATCATCACGCCGAATCTCGACCGACTGGCCGCCGAGGGCGTGCGGCTGACGAGCTTCTACGTGGCGTGGCCCGCCTGCACGCCCAGCCGCGGCGCGCTTCTCTCTGGGCGTTATCCCCAGCGCAACGGCATCTACGACATGATCCGCAACGAGGCCCCCGATTACGGCCACCAGTACGAGCCCGAAAACTACGCCGTCACCTGGGAACGCATCGGCGGGATGGACACCCGCGAGATCCTCCTGCCGCGCATGCTCAAACAGGCGGGCTATTATTGCGGCATTTTCGGCAAATGGGACCTGGGCGTCCATCGCCGTTTCCTGCCGCTTTCGCGCGGATGGGACGAGTTCTACGGCCTGGTCAACACGGGCATCGACTACTACACGCACGAGCGATACGGCGTGCCGTCGATGGTTCGCGACAACTCCCCAACCACCGAAGACAAAGGCACCTACTCTACGGACCTGTTCCAGCGCGAGGCCGTGCGCTTCGTTAAGAAGAACAAGGACCGGCCCTTCTTCCTCTATCTGCCGTTTAACGCCCCGCACGGCGCCTCGAGCCTCGATCCAAAGATCCGCGGCGCCGCCCAGGCCCCGGAGCGCTGGCGGAAGATGTATCCGGAATTGCACCAGCAAGAAGGGTACACCGAGGGCACGAGCTACGGCAAACCGGCCACGGTCCCCAACAGGGCGCTCCGCAAGACCCACTATCTCGGCTCGGTCACGGCCATGGACGCCGCCATCGGCGAGGTGCTCAATCTGTTGGACGAGTTCCGGCTCGCGGAAAACACGATCGTCATCTTCTTTTCCGACAACGGAGGGTCCGGCGGGGCGGACAACTCACCCCTGCGCGGCGGCAAGAGCCGCGTGTTCGAGGGAGGCACGCGCGTCTGCTGCCTGGTCCGGTATCCCAAGCGGATTCAAGCAGGCACGACAAACGGCGAGTTTCTCACGTCGTTGGAGATCTTTCCCACGCTCTTGAACCTGGCCGGGGTCGGCCCGCCGGAAGGCGTCGTGCTCGACGGGGTCGACATGATGCCCGTGCTGGCCGAGGGAAAGCCGTCCCCGCGCAACGAAATGTACTGGAAACGGCGGGCCAAGGAGGCGGCCCGGGTCGGCCACTGGAAGTGGATCCGCAACGAAACCGGAACCTACCTGTTCGATCTCGCCAACGACCTCGGCGAAAAACACGACCTTTCCAAAGAGCGGCCCGAAGTCCTTGCCATGATGCAAGCCAAGTTCGAGGCCTGGCTGAAACAAATGGACGAAGCCGAGCCGCGGGGGCCGTTCCGCGACTATTAACTGGACTTCTGCAGAAGTCGGGTACTAAGTCTCACTTCGAGGGCCGCGATCATGGCATGGAGCGTTTCTCGTCGTTGTTCTGATCCGCGTCTTTGCAGACGGTCCCGGCCAGGTCCCGCAACCAGACGGCTGGCCATCGAGCCGCTGGAAGACCGGCGGCTGCTCACCGCATCGGTCACCATCGCAGATGGCACGTTGACCGAAGGCGACTCCGGGTGGGCGAACCTGGATTTCACCCTCACCCGCAGCGGCGACCTGGCGCCGGAGATCGTGCTCAACTACACGACGGTCGACGGCACGGCCACCGCGGGCACCGACTACACGGCCCAGACGGGGACCGTCACGATCCCTGCCCACGCGACCACCGCCACGATCAGCGTGCCCGTTAGCCGAGATCGTCTCGAAGTGGAGGACGAGACGTTTTCCGTTCAGCTCACGGGGCTGGTCGACGCGCCGGGGGCGGATTTCGAGCTTCAGCCAGCCCAAGGTGTTACTGCCCAACCCTTTTCCATCGATTCCGTCCAGACGTCCGACCTCAAGAACGACAAGCAGCCCCCCCCCGACTTGCGCACGCTCTCAGTCGCCGGGGATGGCCAGGACAACCTGGAGCTCCGCTACAAGATCACCGTTAGCGCGCTCGACCCGTTCGAGATCGGCTTCTACCGGTCGGCCGATTCCACGTTCGACCCGGCCGACGCGCTACTCGGGTCGGTGCTGATCTCCGACCCGGCCGATCTGACGGTCGGACAACACATCGAGACATTCTCCATCGGCAGCGGTGCAGGGCAGGTCGCCTTGCCCGGGGCCGGTACCGCCGAAACCGGCGGCGACTACTCCATTCTGGCCGTGGCCGATCACCTCGATGCGGTCTTCGAGCTTGATGCCGACCCGTTCAACGAAGACAACACGGCCGCTTTCACGGGCGTCTACCACCTGTCCGGCGGAGACGTGTTCGTCCACGGCACGTCGGGCCCGGATGCGGTCATGGTGTCGCCGGGAAGTCTGCGTCTTGAAGTCAACGGAACGGTGATCGTTTATGAGGGCACCGATGTTGCGCGCGTTCGGGTCCGTACCCATGACGGTGACGATTCCCTTGACTTCACCTACGGCGCCGGGTTCGACACGCCGGGTACGTTCTCTTTGCTTTTCCGCAGCGGCGCAGGCGCAAACACGGCCGCGCTGCACGGATCACCCGGCGCGGAAACTGCCAGAATCAATCCCACGTTCGCGACGTTTGACGGTACCGGATTCCATGTTCGGGTCACCGACACCTCCGAGGTCAGCGCCTTTGGTGATGGCGGCAACGACGTGGCCAAGCTCTACGATTCGTCCGGGGACGACACCTTCGTTGCCACGCCCCGCTACGGCAGCCTCTACAGCGACGGGTTCTACAACCGGGCCGTTTCCTTCCGAGACGTTCACGCCTTCGCCACGGGCGGCGGAACCGACGTGGCCAAGCTCTACGACTCGGCGGGAGACGACCACCTGGAAGCGTCGGGCCGCAGTGCCAGCCTGTTCACTCAGGGCCTGTCGAGTTGGGCCCACGACTTCGCCCGGGTTCGGGCCGTGGCATCCCAGCACGGCTCCGACACGAAACACATCGCATCGGTCGACTATCTTCTCGAGACCGAAGGCCCCTGGATCGATATCTGACGACTCCGAGAGAGAAACCTCGGACGGAATCAGATCCCTCGCGCAACCCGCACGGGCCCCGCCGCCGGTCGGGAACCAGCCGGCGGCGGGGCCCCCTTTTCTCGGGGTTCCGACGGGAATTCCCGGGCTTTCAAATTGCTTTCCCCCCAGGTGACTTTCTGCTAGAATCGTGTGAGGCAGCTTGGCCCGGAAGCGGGGGGCCATTTCACAGACTCCAAGGCGGCGGGAGGCAATGAAGAGCACACACGCACCAACGAAGGCCTCGGACGTGGAACGGTTCACGCGGCTTTTGGCCCGGTGCCAGCGTCCCGTTTTTCTCTACGCGGTGGGACTTCTGCACAACGCGGCCGACGCCGAGGACGTCCTGCAGGAAACCAACGTCGTGCTCTGGCAGAAATTCCGTCAGTATCAGCCGGGCACCGACTTCGTGAGTTGGGCGTGCCGGATCGCGTATTATGAGGTGCTCAAACTCTGCGAAAAGAAGGCCCGTGAAGACCGGCTCTTCTCCGACGGGTTCCTTGAGGTGCTCGCCGCCGAGTCGCAGCGCTGCGTGAGCGAGCTTGACGACCGGCGAGACGCCCTGCACGATTGCCTGGGAAAACTGAGCCCAAATGACAACCGGCTGGTCGAGCTCCGTTACCAGCCGGAAGCGACGACCCGCAGCGTGGCCGAAGCGTTAGGCCGAAGCGTCCAGGGCACTCGAAGAGCCCTGCACCGTATCCGAACCGGGCTGCTGGGATGCGTCCGCCGGACCCTCACGGCGAGAGAGCATCGATGAGCCGAATCGACGATCCCTGGGAAGAGTTGGGCCGGCTGGCAGCGGCGCTGTGTGACGGCGAGATCACGGCCGATGAGGCCGAGCGGCTGGAAGAACTTGCCCGCCAGTCGCCCGAAGCGCTGCGATACTTCCTGGAGTACGTTCATATTGAAGGCGAACTCCACTGGAATACGGCCGTCGGCTTGCGCCACGGCACTTGGGTTCCGTGCCAGGCGGTTCCGTGCCAGGCGGTTCCGTGCCAGGCGCCGCCCGTGTGCCAACCGGTTTTTGCCCTGCCAACCCCGCCTGCGGCGGCACGTGACCTGCGGCGGCCACGCGACCAGTGGGCGGCAATCGCCGCGGCGGCGATCGCGATTTTCGTCGCCTCCTGGGCCACGGTCTTTTTTCTCGGACACCTGCCCGGTCAACGGCCGGCTCCCGAGCCGATCGTCGTCGCGTCGCTCGTGCGAACTGTGAACCCTCTTTGGCCCGGCAGCCTCTCGGCGGTTTCCGACAGCGACGATCTCGCTGCCGGCCAGGTCTTTCGGCTCAAGGCGGGGCTCGCCGAGATCCGGTTCCGGTCCGGCGCCCAGATTATTCTGGAAGGGCCCGCCCAGTTCGAGCTTCAGACGACCAACGGCGGCGCCCTGGACTTGGGCAACCTGGTCGCCGAAGTGCCTCCGAAAGCCGCCGGATTCACCGTGCACACGCCGAACGCGACGATTATCGACCGGGGAACCGAGATCGGGATAAACGTGGAAAGCGGCGGTGACAGCGAGGTCCACGTCTTCACCGGCGACGTCGAAGTTCGGTCGGCCGCCAGACCCGGGCAAAAAGACTCCAAACGGGAGGTGACCGAGGGAAATGCGATCCGGGTTTCCCGCCGACGGGGCGCAGGCCCGGTGATCCGTGAAGTTCCCATGGGAAGCCGCCACTTCGTGCGCGGGCTGCCGGCGGCGAACTCGGTTGGCAGGCTGCGCCGGTTGGCCAGGGCCAACCCGTATTTGCTCCACCATTACACGTTCGAGGGCGACACGCGCCAGGACAAGTGTCGGGACAAGCACGGGAGCCTCCACCTGACCGACGTGTTGATGGTCGGCGGAACCGACGGGGGTGACTTGTACGAGCTGGCCCCCGGTTTCGACGGCAACAGTAACGCGATCCGCCCCTATCGCAGTCGGCAAGCCGGAAACACCGTGGGCGTGGGCCTCGGGTCGGAACGCCCGTTCGAGCCGCCCCAGCGGCTGACGGTGGAACTGCTGCTGAGACTGGATCGCACTGCCGGCCCCGTTGCCGGAAACATCGCCACAGCCGTCGCCCTCCGGGCCGATCCCCGCGAGGTCGGGTTTCTGGGCGTGGCGGTCGATCAGGACCGCTTGGCCTGCCGCATCCGAGAGGGCGCCCCCGAAAGCCCTTCCGAGTTGAAGCTCGTGCCCGGCGATTGGTACTACGTCGCCACGACGTTTGAGGCCCAACACGGGAAAACGACCGTCAACTGCTATCTGGCCAATCTGAGCCGGGGCGACCGGCAACTTCTTCCGGCCGTCGCCAACGCGATCATCGACGGGGGCCCTGCGCCCGGTCGGCTGGGAGTCGGAATGGGCTTCGATCAGGATCTGGCCGACTCCTATCCGTGGCCGGGCGTGCTCGACGAAGTTGCGATCTACGGCGACGTGCTCCCGCCCGGCACGCTGAAAGAGCATCTCGAGGCGCTCGTCCCCGGAGCGTGATAGCAACGCTGTCGCGGCAAAACCGCGTTGCCCGGGCCCGGGAAGGCCGATACAATTCGGCTCGCCAACGGGCTGCCGGAAGTTCGAGGAAAGGAGGCACGTCGTCGTGAAAACCAGGATGGGATGCGTGGTCGCAGTGCTGGGGGCATCGCTGTGGAGCCTGGCGGAGCCGGCGCTCGGCCGGACGCCCCAATCGCCTCTGGTCGAGTCGGCCGTCGTCGTGCTCGACGAGATCATGGCGATCCGCTTGAAGAACATCCCGGAGTCGCTCTTCCGGGAAGCGGAAGGCGTGGCCATCGTGCCCGACGTCATCAAGGTCGGCTTCGTGGCCGGCATCCGGCACGGCCGGGGAGTTCTGATGCTCAAAGACGAAACGGGAGCGTGGACGCCGCCCCAATTTATCACCCTCACCGGCGGAAGCGTCGGCTGGCAGGCCGGATTGCAGGCGACCGACGTGATCCTCGTGTTCAAGACGCGAAAGAGCATCCGCGGGCTGATGAACGGAACGCTCACCTTAGGCGTCGACGCCGCGGTCGCGGCCGGGCCCGTGGGGCGAAACGTCGCCGCGGCCACCGATGCCGGCCTCCAGGCCGAGGTCTACACCTACTCGAGGAGCCGCGGGCTGTTCGCCGGGATCTCGCTCGACGGCACCGCCTTGAAAATCGACCACGTGGCCAATTCCCTCTACTATCAACCACCCGCGGCATACGGCGCCGGGAACGTGTCGGGCCAGCCGGCGCCGATCCCCCCTTCCGCCGTCAAGTTGATGGAACGGTTGGCAAGGTACTCGGGCTCCTCTCAGCCGATAAGCGCTGGTGGGGTGGACGCCCTCGGACAGCCGACCGTTTCAGCGCCCCCGGACGAGTCCATTCGCCGCGAGCTGGCCGCCCGATCCACGGAGCTTTACGCCATTCTCGACGAGGGCTGGAAGGGCTATCTCGCGCTTCCGGCCGAGGTCTTTGAAGGGACCAGCCCACCCAGCCTCGCGGCCCTCGGCCAGGCGCTAGCGCGATTCGACGCGGTAGCCGCGGAGCCCCGGTATCGGCTTCTCACCCAGCGCCCGGAGTTCCAGTCGACCCATCGGCTCCTAAGCCAGTACGTCGCAACGCAAACGCCAAGGGTCGGCACCCGATTGCAGTTGCCCCCGCCGCCAAGGTGAGGGGTTTGCATGAGGTGGCCGGCTGCCTTACGATGAAATCAGGTGAGGCCGCCTTTCGTGGCAGCTTCCGCCTCGACGGCGCCCGCAACGAGCGCGGCGAGTGGAGATTTGACCTGATGGAGAAGGAGAGCCCGCGCGGTAGCTGACGAGGACAGCTTCAAGCAACACCGGAAGCCGATATGCCCCATCCATAGGATGGTCGGAGGCGTCTCCTACGGCGACTCCAGGTCCACCAGCGAGATTCCCTCCGCGTAGAGGAGCTTGCCCGTGTAGCCGTCGTGAAAGCGGACGACGACCTGGGGCGAGTCGTAAGCGATCTTACTCCTCGTGATCGAGATTTGCGTCACCGTTGGGGCAGCAGTTGCACTGCTGCCCCTTCCGCGGCCAACGGTGCGGCAGTGCAACTGCCGCACCAACGCCTAATTCACGTTTCCTCGCACGACTGATCCAATAGCACGCTAAAAACTGCCCTTGCTCTCGTGGTCCAAAGGCTGATCGCCCGTGTTGGACGATCCCCGAATGCGGTTGCCTTTGCCCTGTGTCCAGCAACGGAGCCGTTCGAGCCGTTCCAGCCCCCTCGAAAAATAGAGATCCCCAAGCGAACCGAGGTGCTCGGCGAACTTCAGCTCCCGCCTTTGCGGCCAGTCGGGCGCGGGATCGACGAAGCCGAGACGCACCATCTCGGCGGCCAGGGCGTTGGCGATCAACTGGTGACCGGGGATCGAAGGGTGTACGTGATCGAGCAACAAGTACCCGCCGGGGATGCCGGAGTCGCTCCGGGCTTCAAAGAGCTTGCGCACGTCAACCAGCGGTGTGCCCGATTCCCGGGCGACGTCGAGCACGGCCTGGTTCATCGGCTTCAGGATCCGCAAGGGACAAATATCCAGCTCCTTGGCCTCAAGATAGGCCCGGTGCGCTTGGTCGGTCATTCCCGAGGCATCGTAACACTTCGCCAACAGGTAGTGGAGCCCGGCGTGCTGGTCGTCGATCTTCCGTGTTTCCTCCAGCACCATCGCGGCCTGATACATGTTGGTTGCCTCGTGCTCCGCGGCCTCGGACACGTGGGCCTTCCACCGCTTGAGGTCGTCGGGCGTAAGGCCGTCGCCGTGCTGCGTTTTGAAAGGCGGGCAATCGCGGAGATTTGCCACCGGATTGACCAGGAGGAGGGGAACTCCGGCCCGGCGGGGCATCTCGACCATGCGGCGGAGGTTGAAGCGGAAATGTCCCTGACATCCGATTACTTCGGCGGTCACGCGTGCGGAAAGCCTCGTTTCGGTCAATGAGTCCCGGATCGCAAGGACACAATTGGTGCGTTTCGCGTACGCTACGAACGAACCTGCAGCACGCGTTCGGCCGCCTGTTCGCCGGAGTGGATGCAGTTGGGGATGCCCACGCCGTGATAGGCGTTTCCGGCCAGCTCGAGGTTGTTGATCTTGGCCACCGCGCCTTCGATTTGCTCGACCAGCTCGACGTGGCCCACGTGATACTGGGGCATCGTGCGGGGCCAGTGGCTCGTGGTGCGGTAGATCGGCTCGCCGCGGATGCCCAACAGCCCGGCCAGCTCCCCGAGCACCCGCGACTCGAGTTCGCCGGAGTCCATCTCGACCATCTCCGGGCTTCGGGCCCCGCCGGCAAAGACTCGCAAGAGCACCTTCCCTTCCGGGGCGCGATGCGTGTACTTTTGGCTGCTGAAGCTGACGGCCAGGATCGGGCTCTTTTCGATCGACGGCACGACGATGCCCATCCCGTCCAGCGGATGCGCGACCTGGTCGCGCTCGAAGGCCACGGAAACGATGGCCGTTCCTTCGTGCGAGATGCTTGCCAACCGGCCGGCCAGATCGGCGTCGATCGGCTCCAAGAGCCGCGCGGCCGTGAAGGAGGGAGTGGCCAGGATCACGCCGTCGAACTCCTCGCTGGTTCCGTTCTCCAACAACACGGTCCAACGCTCGCCGCAACGCTCGATCCGCTCGACCGCCGCCTGAAGCCGCACGGCGCCCTCAGGCAGCCGGTTCCGGATCGCATCGACCATGCTCGTCAGCCCGTCGCGAAGCGTGAGGAAAAGACTGTACCGGGCGCCGCTCTCGTCGCCACCCGCGGGGTACCCGGCCTGCGATTTCTTGCGGGCGGCCATCTGGTGCCGCATGGCGCGGATCAGGCTGCCGTGCTCGCGTTCCATGTCGCGGAAGCGGGGCAGCGTGGCCAGCAGGCTGAGCTTCTCCATGTCGGCCGCGTAAACGGCGCTGACGAGCGGCTCCACCAGTCGCTCGAAGACCTCGCGGCCCAGGCGGCGGCGGACGAACGCCGCCATGCTCTCATCGACATCCTCTTTTCGTGGCGGGATGAAGTATTCCAGCGCGGCCCGAAGCTTCCCCATCGGGCTGAGGAGCGGCGTGACCGCCAGCGGCCACATCTGCGTGGGGGCCATCATCAGGAAGCCGTCGGGCAGCCGGTAAAGCCGGCGGCGGCGAACCACGTACGTGCGCCGGTGGGCCGGGTTGGTCTGAATCAACTGATCGCCAAGGCCCAGACGCTTCGAGAGGTCGACCCCCCATGGCACCGTGGTAATGAAGTTGTCGGCGCTGGCTTCCACCTGGTAGCCGTTCTCGTGGACTGTGCGCAAGACGCCTCCCAAACGGGCGTCTCGCTCGAAAAGCGTAATCTCGGCCTCCGGCTTCAACTCGACCAGGCGGTGCGCCGCCGCCAGTCCCGAAATTCCCCCGCCGATCACGGCGACGCGTGGCGTGGGCTTTGGTTGTTCATTCACGTTACCGGTTCCAGGAGTTGCCCTTTGGGGCGTGCCGCCGCTTGCTCGTCCAGCGTCCATTCCGATGAATCTTTCATATCTACCACCCCTCGGCGACGATTTCAAGGCCCGAGAGAATCGGCGCGGCCGATTCCGCGGTTGGGTCGGCGGCAAGCACGAGTTCGAGCCTGTCGGTCACTTCAACGCCCTTGAACTCCTTGACCAGGGCGGTTCGCGGGCCGGCCTGGGCGGCGACGTCGAAGTTCGCCAACACCTCGTTGCCTTGCAGGCGGACGGCGAACACGCGCTGGCCCGGCTCCTTGTTGTCGATCTCGGCAAAGTGCAGACGCACGGTGTACTTGCGCGGTTCGGGCGTTTCCTCCTGGGTGAGCGTGACGGTCAGGCGGCCGGCGCCCTCAAACCCCGAGGCGACGACCCAGGGGAGCCCTCCGCTCCCGGGCGCCGCTTGGATGAGCGAGCTGTGATGGCGGAAATACTTGGGCGCGTCGACCTCCAGCTCGACGGGAAGGTCGGGCGAGGGCCCGCCAACACTGGGGTAGTCCATCCACAGCGTTCCGTCTTCCGTGCGCCGGTCGCCCGGGGCCCCGAAATTGATCCCCACCCGGCGGACCGGCTTGCCGTCCCAGGCCAGCGCGTTGAAGGTCCACGTCTCGGCCGCCGGATCGTGGACCAACGCCAGGGATGTCTGGTTCTGATACCGGCACTCGCAGGTTCGGGTATACTCAGGCGCGTTGAGCAGCCCGCCGGCGACAATCAGGTTCGACGTGCAGCTCGACTTGAACCCGCCCAGGTTGCCCGTGCCGCCGTCGCCTGCCAGATCGTAATATCCGGCCGCCGCCGAGCGGAACGTGAGCAAATGCTCGCTGGCCACCGCCGTGTTGCAGCCGTAGTTTCGGGTGAAGTTCCACGCGAGCGGTTCGCCGGAGAGCGGGTGCTCGCGGAGCTTGGGCTCGCCGGTCAACAGTGAGTAGGCCGGCCCTTGCGTGATAATCGTGTTGTGATGGAGCATGCAGGGTCCGGCGTATTTGAGGTCAAGATTCTTCCAGAGCACGGTTCCGTCTTCGACGCGGTAGGCGACCATGCCGGTGTCCGACTCGTCGCGCGCCCGGTCGCGGTAAGGGCTCCCGGCCTGGAGCAGCACGCCGTGCTCCTCGGAAAAGTTCAGGAACGTGCCGAACACGTCCTCCGAGGCGGACCAGATTTCTTCCCCGCCGCGGACGTCGAGCGCCAAGAGCCGGGGCTGGTAGTCGGAAAGATCCACGCCGCGGCGCTTGAGCGTCTCTTGCTTCGCCCGAGAGAGGCCGTCAATCAAGAACAGCCGCCCCGCTCCCACCGCGATGTTGTTGTGACGGAACCCGTACCTCGCTTCGCGCTCCCACAGTTTCCGGCCGGTGCGGCGGTCGAAGACGACCAGTCGCCGGCTGGCCGACGAGTAGCGGACCGAGCGGAGCACCTCCTCGACCGTCGGCGGCTCGGGCTCCGCCTTTACAGCGTCGGAAGGTTCGGAAGAAGTCGTGGCCAGCAAGACCGGGTCGAGGCTGAAGTCGCTGCTGGTGAGGCCCGCGTTATGCCCCTCGATGGCGATCACGTTTTCGCCGGGCCGGACGAGCTTTTGGAAGTCGGCGATGGCAAACTGCTCGAACCCCTGGGCCTCGTGGCCGCGGATCCCGGTGGCCTTGGAGCCGCTCCCGTTTTCAACGCCCGCCCGGACCACTTCCGTGCCGTTTAAGTAGGCAACGAAGGCGTCGTCGTAGTTGATCGAGAGGGCCATTTTCGTGGCGCCGGCGGCGGCCTTTCCGTCGAGCGCCTTGCGGATGTAGACCCGGGAATAGCGGCCCTGCATGTCGAGCACGGTCTGGTCGTCGCCGTCGCCGTACCCGAAGCCGGCGGCGCCGGTCTTCCAGCCTTTGGCGTCGAAACCGACCGCGGTCCAATCGCCATCCGGGTCCGCCCCGGCCAGATACTGCCACGGCTCATGCTGCTTGACGAGCGGCTGGAACCCGGCCGGAAGGTCGGGCTTCTCGGCGCCCTGCGACTGGTCCGGCGCGATCGGCGTGGACGTGGCGATCAATAGGTCCTCGTGCGCGGCGAGGAAGCCCCAGTTCGGCTCCGTAGCGTCGGGGCCGGCCTCGGCCTTCTTGGCAAAGAATTCCCTCTTCAGCTTGCCGGTTGCGGCGTCGAGGTCGAGGATTGCGTCGCCGTACACGACGTACACGTCCTCCTCCAGCGAGACGTAGTTGCCGCCGATCTCGTTTGCGCCGGGCTGGTGGCCGGTGTTGTCGTAGAAAAGGCCGAGATCGGGCAAGTCCTTCTGCCACAAGAGCCGGCCTGTGTAGATATCGAGGGCGCGGAGCATGTTGCGGCCTTCGATGAACAGGCGCCCGCCGGCCACTTGCGGGGAGGGGCCGTGCCCGTGTCGCGGCAAAACCTCGTCGTTCGGCGGCCCGCCGAACCAGAGCAGGCCCAGCGGAGCCTTCACCCGCTGGTCCTTGGAGACGATGCTGTTGGCCGCATCGGCGTACTGGTGGGTCCAATCGGCCGCCCCGGGCAGCGGACCCTCGCGCACGAGAGAACAGCCACGACGTGCCGGTTTGACCTTCGCGCCCTCGAGCTTCGCCTCCGCTGCCAGTTGAACGAGTCTGTCCTGCTCGACGAAGAAGTGGGCCGTGCCCCCGTACGGCCGCAGAGCCCGAAAAACGGCCTTGAGATAGGCGACGTCGTGATCGGACCGTCCGAACGAGCCGTCGAGCACAAAGAGGAAGCTGGCCAGGTGCGGCGGCAGTGGAAACGTTGCCGGATCGCCCGCGTAGGCCGACACCCGCGCACCGTACAAGCCGCGCTTCTGGAGATTACGGCGCACGGCCTCGACGCGATTGGCGTCGGGATCGACGGCAATCAGGTCGAGCTTGGGCATCCCTTCTTCGCTTTGCGGGCGGGCCAAATGCTCGGCCAACGCCGAGTTGGCCCGTCCGAAAAGGAGGCAATAACCGTCCCTGACGCCAGCGTCGCGGATCATGGCCGACGCGTCCCGCCAGAAATCGGGAAGCTCCTCCGCCCGAAGCGGGCCGTCCGTTTGTCCCTCCGACGCGGCCTCGTGTGTCGTCGGCTCGGCGTCCGTCACGCCGAAGCAGTAGATCCGGCCCTCGATGGTGACCACGAACAGCTTCCCGTCGGCGGCGAGCATGGTCCACGGGCTGCCTTCGAAGGCGCCGCGCCAAGTGATAGCCGCCTTTTCGTTTTCCGGATCGACTTCGATCGCCGCCACCTGCCCCTCGGCGCCGGCATAAAACCGCGAGCCGGCCTTGAGGAACAGGCGGCCGGGGGCTTCCGGAAGCGTGCACTTCCAAAGGTCCTTCGGGCGGGACTTGAGGACTTCGACCGTCTTGCCCTTGCGGTCGGTTTCGACGATCCTCTGCTCGATGATCTCCAGGGCCTGGGCGGAGAGCTGGTCGCCTACGAGACCGTAAAGCGTGCTGTCGTCATGGAGCGTCACCGGGGAAGGGCCAAGCGACTTGCCGTCGGCGATCTCCCGCATCGTACCGCCTGCAAAGAACCACTCCCCACGGGCGGTGACGTGATGGCTGCCGGCGCTCTTGCCGCCGAAGTCGAAACCTAGCAGGTCGCCGGTTTTCAGATCAAAGCATCCCGGCTCGGTCCGTCCGCCGGGGACGACGAGCCCATGCTTGGTCGCCGCCAAGTGCCCCCGGGGGACGAGGCTCGCAAACGCCGGGCTGTTGTGCGGCTGTACGGTGTAGGTGGTTGCGAAGCCGCTGTTGGTCCAGACCGACTCGCCCGACTCGGCGTCGACGGCGTGAACGAAGATGCCCATGAACGGCCAGATGCCGGCGGTGAAGTAGATCGTGCCGTCCAGGAGGACGGGTCCGCCGCGCACGGGCCAGGTGGAGATCAGCCGCTCGTTGCCCAGCACTTTGTGGTCCGACGGCCCGCCGCGGAACTTCCACACCAGCCGGCCCTCGGCCGCGTGAAGCGCGTAAAGATACCCGTCGTCCGAGCCGAAGTAGACGCGGCCCTCATGAACGAGCGGCGCCAGCCGCACCGGTCCGTCGGCATAGAACCTCCAGCGCTTCTCGCCCGTTTCCGTGTCGTAGGCGGTTACGCTGTCGGTGACCATCGAGGGGACGTAGAGCAGCTTGCCGGCCGCCACCGGCGAGTAGGAGAGATCGAACCGAAGCCAGGGCTGACTGGCCGGCCAGGCGGGCTGGGGCGTGGGAAGCTGCCTGGACCACTCGAGGTGCAACTCGGCTCGAAGCTCGTCGGGCGAGACGGCCCCGCGGCCCGCGTCGTGCCGCCATTGGGGCCAGTCGCCCGCCTCCAGTTTCGCCGAACAGGAAACCAGCAGACCGAAAAGGATGCCGAGTCTTCTCATTGAGGCCAATTCTCCCACCAGTGCAGTGGCGCGGGGTTCTCCGCACAAAGGGTTCACGATCACTCCTGGAGTTGCCGGAACGGACGCCGCTACCTCACGGTTTCGGCATTGCATTCTCGCGCGCTGCGACCACGTCTAGCAGAAAATCGACCTCCACCGATTCCAAAAGCACGAGGTTGCGGGCGGTTTCCGTAGCCTGCTCAAATGACAGGAATCCGTTTCCAGCTTTTCGCAGCGCTTTCGGCTCGCCTGCGGTCGGCCGATTCGCTCTTGCGGCCCCTGTGGTCTCAAAGATGAGGATTTCGTCAGACTCCACCAGATCCTTGACAGCCTGGCTGTCGCGAATGAGAGCCCTTTCCGAGTGATCGCCTTTCCAGCAGCCGGCGACGGCGTGTGCAAATCGATCCCCGCAAATTCGCAGAATCACCGGGTTGACGTGCATGCTCTCCAGGAGAGCGGCGAAAAGACATGCAAAATCAAGACAGCATCCCTTTTGGTCCCGGAACATTACCTCAGGTGTGCGAATCACTTGCCGCTCATAATTGGGACTGGCCCGCTCGTAGTCATAGACCCAGCCATGACCTTGGATCTGGTCGTAGGCCGCGTTACAGAGAGCCTCGAATTGGCCCTCACTTGCGAGTCCCGCGAAGTCCGCCCTGCCGCCAAGAAGTCTCGGCATTTCGCGCAAGTCGTTCTCCAGGAAGGGGTCTTTCACTTCGACGAACCGGTTGAGCGATTCGGGGGATTCCAGGGCCCACTCGTCTCCAGGCGGGACACCGTACGTACCCCCCCCGCGAAGGAGCTTCCTCGAGCTCCCCAATCGGTAGCTCTCGAAATGCTCGCGAAACACGCTAATCAGTTGGTCCGGCTGGACCCAGACGATCGTGCCGTCGAGCATCGCCTCGTCGGAAGCCTGGCTCGCATCCCTCAGCAAGCGGAATTTCGGCACCCCCAGCGCGTCGGCCAGCCACGCCAGGCCCTCCAGACCGCCGACGCCCGGCTCGAGGAAGAAGACCGCCAGCTCGACCGAGCGGAGAATCTTGTGAGCCCTGGCACTGCTGACGAATTGGCCGACGTCGTCCGGCGCGTACGTCCGCACCGTGTAAGCGTGCTTTTTCAGGAGTTCCTCAATTCCCTTCAAGCCCTCCGTCTGTTGCGCACAGTTCGCATCCCGGAAGACTGCCGCGTTTCGCAACCGGCGATTCCGCCTCAACCGGGCAGGCTGGGGCCCGTTGGCAAGTTCCGCGCAAAACTGCTCCACGAGATCCACGTGGACCGATTGGTCGACGGCCGGCGCCGCTCGCCGAAAGGGGACCACGTCGGCATCGATGCGATTGCAGAATTCCTCCACGATGGAATCATCCACAAAGATCAGATGTGGCATGCCCGCCCGGAGCGCCAGCTTGATCTCCACCTCAATGTATTGGGAATAGGGAGCGGCCGGAGATTCCGTCCGTCGCGCGGGCACGACGGCCAGGAGTCCGTGCGAGTCACACACGAACCGTTCGAGCTTGGGAACGCAGAACAACCGCGATTCCCGATCCCCGATAAGCTCCAATTCAGACGAGGCAAACAGATCGAGAAAGTACTCGTTCAACGGTCTGTCTTGCCAACTGCAACTGAAGTAAATCTGTCTCATGGCTCTTCAGACCTCTGTGGTTGCGCTGTTTCTCGCGTCCCCCTTTTGCCCTAAAGAACGGTTTTCGGTCGCAGCCGAGCCGAACGTCAAGGGTTCCGAACTCCCCGCAAGACAAGGCCCTGCCGCCGTGCGGGACGTGTCGTCCGTTGCTGGTAGTCGGGCCAGAGGGGACAGTTCAGATCCGTCCAGCACTTAATGGCCCGCATCTGGGCTTCGGTGAGCTGCGCGTCGTAGTGGCCCGCTTCGAGCACGGGCCAGAGCTTGCTCTTGACGCTGCCGAAGGTGAGCGGCTCGGCCTTGCCGTTCTCGCCCGACTGGTAGCCGAGGTCGAAGTGGTGGACCCAGCCCTGGAGGATCAGGGTCTTGTACGAGGCGGGAATGCGATCCGGGTCGAGCGTGCCGGTCAGGTCGATCTTCTGTTTGTCGGCGGCGTCGTGGCAGGAGGCGCACTTCGCGTCGAGAATCGGCTGGACCATCTGCTCGTAAGAGAACGGTCCGGCGCCCCAGGGCGGCGGCTCCAGCCGCCGCGGCGGGTTGCGCAAGGCGAGGGCTCTTGGCGAAGATTGGCGAAGACGGGCAGGCGGGGCGTGTCGGCGGTCGTCGTGGCACCCGACGCAGCTTCGACGCTCGCCGGGCTGAACCTGCACCACGGAACGCATCCGCTGCACCTCGTTAAAATCCTCGTCGAGCACCTGGAAGTACAACTGCTTGCCCGCCGGGGCGTAGAACCGGGCCGAGCCGTCGGCCTCCACCGGCACCAGCCCCCAAGTCGCCTTGGCCACGTAGCTGGGCCAGCCGAACGGACCCCGCACCTTGTCGACCGGCGCCGCGTAAAACTGCATGAACGGCTCGTGGTCCTTCTGATACGACCCGTCGGACAACTGGGTCAGGTTGGAGCGAACCTCCTCGACCACGCGGAGATACTTGATCGAGCCGGGCCGGACCGCATCGCTCTTTCCCAATAGCCCCTGGTACACGTCGGCCAGGAAGAACTCCCCAAGCTCTTCCGCGCCGTCGTGCTCGGGATGCTCGGACGCTTCCCCCGCCAAGTCGGACAGAACGGGCGGAGGCTTCACCTTGCGGTACACGGTGGGGCACATGCTGCCGAACGTCTCGTCCATGTAGAGCAGTTCCCGGTTGCCAAACCGGTCGATCACGAAAAGGCCGAAGCGATCTTGCGGGGCGTGACTCAGAAGAAAGTAGTCGCGGGCGACCGGGAACGGGTCGCGAAAACACTCCTCCCGGGGCCAGGCCCCAGGCCAGGGCACCTCGGGCGTGATCGACCGGATCGCCTCGGGGTTGAAGCGGCCCTTGTCGGTATCGACCAGGGCGATCGGCCCGTTCAGGTCGCCGAAGTGGGAGATGAGCGTGCAGCAGATCTCGTTGGTGCCCGGCACTTCGCGGCCGTTGGCGTAGCCCTGCGGCAGGAGGATCGTGTTGCCGAAGACCAGTTCCGGCTTGCTACCGTCGGGGCGGATGCTCCAGAGCGTGTGGCTGTAGTCGGCCCCCTTGTCGATGTATTCCGACCGCTGCCAGATGATCCGGCCGTCGCTCATCACCGAGGGGCCCCATTCGGTCAGGTTGGCGAACGATAAGGGGCGAATGTTCTTCGCGAAGACGCCGTCCGTGTCCATGCGGAACAGCACCGCCGCCTGCGGGCGCCAGCAAAGAAACCGCGCCCGGCACCGCGTGGAGATGAAGGCCAGGCCGCCGTCGGGGAGCGGGCAAGGCCAGTAGTCGTGGAACGGCCCGAACGTGAGTTGCTCCGGTTCGCCGCCGTCGGGGGTTTTCGCCAAGACGCTCATCAGGTGGTAGTAATCGTTCTCCGCGGGCCGGTAGCCGAAGTAGATTTTCGTCAGGTCGAAGTCGGCCATCGGGTTTCGGGCGATGCCGCCGGCGGCGTCGAAGAGCCGGTTGAGCGTCGACTCCTCGGGCCGGAAACGCCCTTCGCGCCGGGGAATGTGGATCGTGTACACCCCGCCGCCGGGTCGAAAGCGGGAGTCGAGAATCACACTGTAGTTGTGCGACGGCTCGAACGCGTGCCGCTTGACGAACAGGACGTCTTCGATCGGACCCAGGTCGGGATCCCGCAGGAACAATCGCCGCTTGGCCAACCGCGCCTCGAAAAAAGCCTGCCGCTCGGCCGCCGGATCGGGCGTATCGGCCGCCAGGATCGCCGCGTGACGCTCGATGAATTCCGCCAGTTGTTGCCGCTCCTCGGAAACGTCTTTGTCGTATTTGCCAAGAAGCCCTTTGGCCGCGAAACGGTCGATCATCTCCGCCAGCAGCGCGAGCGTCCGCTCCAGCGGATCGTAGCGGAAAAAATGCGCAACGTAGGTGTGGCCGGCATCGTCGTCGATCTTTAGGTCATACTGCGGGCCGATCGGTCCTTCTTCGGCGGGGATCGAAAGGACCGTTGACTCGCCCGGGGCCAGCGTGAGCCCGTCGGCCAGCCCGGGCGCACTGCCTTGGAGCCTCACGGCCTTCGTGCCCGACGCCGCGCTGAGCCGGACTCGAAACGTGCGGTTCACGCACGGCGAAATCTGGGCCACGGAAAGGGGCGAGAAGACGAAGTTCACGGCCCGTCCTTCGGGCAGCGTGTGTGAGCCCCCCATCCCCAGCCCGACGCGGATTCCTTGGTCTTCGCACTCGGGGAACCAGTCCAACGGCAGGCGAAGCTCGCAGGAGGTGAGCGACTCGTCGAGCGCGCCCTCCACCGGCACAGACTCTTTCAGCTTCGCCGCTCGCCCCTCGGGCTCATAGGTGTTGAACACGAGCCCCTCTTTGGCGAAGGCCACCACGCCGCAGCCACGCCCGTCCGTGCTGGAAACGACGGCCAAGTGACTGCTTAAAAGGCGATCGGTGCGGATCGCAAGCACCAGATCATCGCCCGTGCGCCCGGCCCACACCATGGTGGTCACCAGGGGACCTTGCTCGAAGTCGTCGGGACGGGCCACTCGCACCTCGCCGCGCGAGGCCTCATTCCAGCACGAGTCATCGAGGCGGCCGTCCCACTGCGGCAGGCCCGAAAGCGGCCCGAGCGGCAACCGGTCTTCGCCCGCGTGGCTGGGGTATTTCTTCTCGCGGTAGGGGGTCTCCGTCAAGCGACGGTCCAGGTCCGCCCGGCCGTAAGCCTTCAACCAAGCGTGCTCTTCGCCAATGAACGCCTCGCGGAGAAGCCCGTCCATGTCGGGCGTGGACGCAGCCAACACAGGTTCCGGGATCGGGCCGATCCGATCCGCGGGAATCGCGTCCTTCTGGCCGAAAACCTCGATCTCGTCGATGCGGACTTGATCCGTTGAGCTGGCTTCAACCGCGATCCGCACCCAACGGGCCCGGACCGGCTGGAATCGGAACGCCTGGCGCGTGTGGACCGGGGAGCCGCCCGTTTGACGATGGACCGGGTTCCAGGTCGAGGCGTCGCTCTTCTCGTCGTAGTCGACGGCGGTGAGAATCGAGAACGCGGCGGCGGCGCGGTCGCCGTATCTGCGGGAGTTGTCGCTGGCAAAAGCGACTTGGTAGACCCAGTAGACGTCGCCCAGATCGATCTCGGCCCAAGATGGGTCCTTTTCGCTGATCCAACTGTGCTCGTTCCCGGCCATGCCGTCGTTGAGATGGGCGATCTGGTGGATGGCGTGCCCCGGCAAGAACGAAGAGGCCGCCGGTCTGGCCTGCGGATCGAGGGCCAGGTTCGGAAATCCCAGTTCGTCTTTCTCGGGCACTTTGAGATCGGCTGGAGCTTCGGCGGAGACGATCTCGCCGCTCGACGTCACCTTCGGAGGGGGCGGAGGACTCGGCACGACGCCCGCAAAGCTGCCGTACGGGCGGCGAACTGCCACGGGCGCGGCCGTGGTCGCCACCTCCTTGACCTCTTTGAACTCAACTCCGTCGAGCGAGAGCTGAACCGCGAAGTGGATCGGCACCCGATCGGCGTATTGCAGCTTTCGATCGCGCGAAAAGACCACCTTGGAGACTTGGGCGACGCTCCGCAGCTCGATCTGAGCCCACTCCTCCCCGCTGCCGGCGGCGATCCAACTGTACTCGTTGCCGTAGCGCCCGTCATTCAGGTGGGCAATCTGGTGCTTCGCGTAGCCCGCCAGGCAGGAAGAGGCGGTCGCCTTGGCCCCGTCCTCGGCCAGGGCCAGGTTTCGCTTGCCTTCCGGGGCGTAGACTTCCAACTCATCAACGCAGGGCGAGCCGGAAGAGGTCGCCCGAATCACGAAGCGGACGAACTTCGCCTCCTCGGCCGGAAAAGTAACGGCATTCGGCTGATCGGAGCGCACGGGCGCTTCCGCGGCAACCAGCATGACACCCAGACACCCAGCCAGACAGATCGCTCCCATCATTAAGTCCTCGCAGTTAATCGGCGCGGGTTTCTCACGCGTCGCCGTGTCGGATGGATGGAATTTCAACTCCAAACCTGACAAGCACGCGCACCATTGGGGGCTTGCTGGAACCTCGCCTCCAGCCGTCCCTCGGCAGTACCACCAATGCTTGTCAAGAATCTGCCAACTTACCCGTAAAGAGAGCAGGACGGCTCCTGCCCTACCGGGTTGGCCGACTT
The DNA here is from genome assembly GCA_043824335.1 of Planctomycetota bacterium. Taxonomy (GTDB): domain Bacteria; phylum Planctomycetota; class Planctomycetia; order Pirellulales; family Thermoguttaceae; genus JBDRTC01. The sequence goes on from JBDRTC010000804.1 coordinate 20,917, forward strand.
GCTCGTTAATCCCCGTAGCCGCGTGAAAACTCAGTCCGTCAGGTCGAACTTGAACTCGCTTGGGCCATCGGCACTGACCGTGGCCTTCAACGGGGAGTCCTGCAGCTTGCCGTACTTCTCGGGGATCAGGGAGATCTGCTCGGCATACGGGTCGTCTTCCTGACCGGGCGTCGGGGCGGTCTTGGCAATGGTCACGGTATGTTCGCCGAGAACGGCACCGTCATCGAGCTGGAAAGTGGTCAGCTTGAACCGACCGTCCGCCCCCGTTCCTCCAGACGCCGGTCTTCCCTGCGCAGGAATAAACGAGACTTGCGCTTCGGCAACCGGCTCGCCGTTGTAGGTCACCAATCCTGTTATGGGCACAGTATCCGGCAGACCCGAACCGGAACAACCGATCACAGCGATCGCAGAAGCCGCAACAAGACAACCAAGCTCAGTGCTCCACTTCATGACATAGTACTCCATTCTTCATACGTTGGCCGGATGATCAGAATGCGCCAAGGGGCTGCGCGTCCCAACGATCACCAAGCTTCTGGTAAGTGACCATGTCGACGGTCTCGCTGATGAACCGCGCCGATCCGTCGCCGAGTGCAAATTGACAGCCGCCGGGGTGCCTGGACTTAAAACCTTGGGACGCCCCCCACGCACCCCGGTACAGGTTACACGGCGGGCCGTATGGCTGTTCCCCTTCACAAGTGGGGAAGTTGATCGGGATGCCCGTGCCCGTGTACAGGGCGTTAAAGGACAGCCAGCCGTTACGCACGTGGTTGGAACACCGAGGGCGCACTTCGCCCAGTGCGATGGTGTTCGACAACCCATCCGTGATGTCTGCGAATCTGGCGGACACTTGCCAGTGGCCGATCACGCCCGACAGCCGTTGAAGGCTTAGAGTCCAGTCGTCGTTGCGCACGTCGGGCCCATGCCCAAAATAGTTGTTGTGCGTTCCGCACGGGGAGTTGTTCTGGCTCCCCATACTGGCCGAATAATTGGAGGCGGCCCGCTTCTGAGTGCCATAGTTTTGGCTGGTCATGTAATAGCCTTGATGGTCGTCGCTGGGACAGATGATCGTGTCAATAATAATCTCGCGCACCGGCGTTCCATCTGTCGTCACGCTCAGCTCGACGTTATACCGATCCAACTGATCGTAGAGGGGCTGCTGCTCCATGAAAGGCAGCAATCGGACCATCCAGCCTCCATGATCGCCGACGACGCCAAGCCAGCCCGGCACCGTGATGTCGCCACCGTAAGGAAGGATGCGATACACGTCATGATAGTTGTGCAGGGCCAGGCCCAGTTGCTTGAGGTTGTTGCTGCACTGGGACCGCCGGGCCGCCTCCCGGGCGGCCTGAACCGCCGGCAAGAGCAGGGCGATGAGGATGCCGATGATGGCAATCACCACCAAGAGTTCGACCAGAGTAAACCCCGCGCGCGATGTTCGTGCCATGATGGGCCTCCGATGAGAAAGGATCAATGCAGCCGTTCAGGATGCGCCAGACGCCATACAACCAGCCCGAACGGCACGACTATGAGTCTATCTGGGGCTGCGGATAAATCAAGCGAACTTCCCCCCCAAAAATCCCAAATGCGGTCAAAAACCACTCTTAAGTGGGGTTTCGGGGCGGCAGGGGTCGGGAGTCCTAAATGGGGTCGACGGGAGGTAATTTCGAGGGCCGACCGCGGGGACGCAGCGTGGACTGCAAATTCAGCGAGTAGGTCAGGCTGTGCCTGACACAACCGGGAAACGGGGCTTCGCGAGACGATCGTCAGGCACAGCCTGACCTACTTGCTGCGAGCCTATCCGAGAACCGGCTTCCCTTGCGCCAGGTTCTCGCCCTCACTTGGTTGCCGCGTGGGCTGTTCTCCGGCCATTGCGACCGGCAAAGCCAAAACCAGCCACGCTGCCCCGACGAAACGTTGCACCTCCACTCTCATGTGCATCTCTCCCAAAGCGGCCTCACGGCCGCAGCCAACGTGCCCCACAAAGATGCGCGCGCCCTGCGCGCATCTCACACCCCAAGACTTTAAGTAACCCAGAGCCGTGTCTACTGGATGTTCGGCCGGTTCGGTGGTCCAACGGGGGCTAGTAGTTTGTCAAGGATGTTTTGCTGGGTGCCACGGGCATCTTGCCCGTGCTCTCACGGCAGCGCTGGCGAGACGCCAGTGCCACCCAATTCGTCACTTCGAGTTTGACGGACCATTCGTCACATTTCTTCAGGATCCCGTCCCCTCGCGTCACTCGGCGTCGCCGGCGAAGATTTCCGCGCCGTCGCTGGGCCGGCAGACGTAGATGGCCGGCTTGTGGCCGGTCTTCTTCTGGTAGTCGGCGGATACGGCCTCGACGAAGTCGGCGGCGGCTCCCGCGTCGACGATTGCCACCGCGCAGCCGCCAAAGCCGGCCCCGGTCATCCGGGCGCCGTAGCAGGCGGGGTGGGCCATGGCCGACTCGACCATCGCGTCCAGCGCGTCGCTCGAGACCTCGTAGTCGTCGCGAAGGCTCGCGTGGCTCTTGTTCATCAAAACGCCCAGGGCGCAAAGCTCCCCGCGGCGCATCGCTTCAACGGCCTGTAGCGTGCGGCTGTTCTCGGTAATCACGTGCCGGGCGCGGCTATGGGCCGGCTCCTCCAGGTCGGCGGCCAGGCGCTCGAAGACCTCCAGATCCACGTCCCGCAAGGCCGCGGCGCCGAAGAACTCGGCGGCCGTCTGGCACTGGGCTCGTCGCTGGTTGTAGGCCGATTCGACCAAGCCGCGGCGGGTGGCCGTGTCGAGAATCACGACGGCGACGCCGGAAGGAAACGGCACCGGCTCGGTCTTGAGCGAGCGACAGTCGATCAACAGGGCGTGGCCCGATTGGCCGGCCGCACAGATCAGTTGGTCCATGATCCCGCATTGGAGGCCGATCCACTCGTTCTCGGCCCGCTGGCCCAACCGAGCCATGCCGACGGGGTTCCAGTCGAGCCCTCCGGCCGCGGCAAACGCCCGCGCGGCCGCCATCTCCAGGGCCGCCGAACTCGACAGCCCGGCTTCCACCGGCACGTCGCCCCGGAGCACCCCCTCCCAGCCGGTCAACTCATGGCCAGCATCTTCGAGGCTCCAGGCCATGCCCTTGACGTATTCGATCCAGCCGCTTCCTTTATTGTTGAGCGTGCCGGCCTCGTCGGTCAGTTCGTCCAACGAGAAATCCCGGCTCTCGTCGAAGTCGACCGAGTGGACAACCACCCGGCGGTCATCGCGGGCCGAGAGCGCGATCCAGATCGCCCGGTCGATAGCCAACGGCAGGACAAACCCTTCGTTGTAATCGGTGTGCTCCCCGATGAGGTTCACCCGGCCCGGCGCACGAACGACCCACCGGGCTGGCTCGCCGAAACGTCGGGCGAATTCGTCGGCCACGTGATTTCTGTCGATCGACATGGCGTGCTCCACCCTCGGATGGCAGTGGCTTGTGTCAACCTTGAGAAAGGCGCTCTTCCAGCGCCTGTAACTGTCGGGTGAGCCGCTCCGGGAGACGATCGGCAAACTGGGCAAAATACTCTCGGATCACGGGAACCTCGGCTTGCCAGGCGGCCACGTCGACCCTCATCAGCTCGTCGAGATCCTCCGGCGGCACGCCGCTGCCGGCCAGGTCCAAGCCATCTTTAGTGAAGTCGGGCATCCGGCCGATGGGCGTCTCCCGTGCCGGCGCGCTGCCGTCGACCCTCTCGCACATCCACTTGAGAACGCGGCTGTTTTCCCCAAAGCCCGGCCACAGCCACCTGCCGTCCTCCGCTTTGCGGAACCAGTTGACGTAGAACATCTTCGGAGCGTTTTCGTGAAGAGGGCCGAGTCGATCGCCCATGGAAAGCCAGTGGCCGAAGTAGTCTGCCATGTTGTAACCGCAGAAGGGTTTCATGGCGAACGGATCCCGCCTCAGGTTCCCGACCGCACCGATGTTGGCGGCCGTCGTCTCCGAGGCCGCCGTGGCGCCGAGAAAGACGCCGTGATCCCAGTCATATGCCTCGTACACCAAGGGTACGACCTGAGCACGGCGTCCGCCAAAGACGAAGATGTCGATGGGCACGCCGTCGGGGTCCTCCCAATCTGGGCAGATAACGGGACACTGGGCCGCCGGCGCCGTGAAACGGGCGTTCGGATGCGCGGCCGGGTCGTCGTTCTTGGGCGTCCAGTCCCGCCCCTTCCAATCCACGGCGTGGGGCGGCGGATCACTGGTCATGCCTTCCCACCAGACGTCGCCCTCGTCCGTCAGCGCACAGTTCGTGAAGATTGCGTTCTTCTGGAGCGTCGCCATGGCCATGGGATTCGAATCATCCGACGTACCCGGCGCCACGCCGAAGAAGCCCGCCTCGGGGTTGATGGCGTACAGGCGCCCGTCGTCGCCGATTTTCATCCAGGCGATGTCGTCGCCAATGCACTCGCACGACCAGCCCGGGATCGTGGGCTCGAGCATGGCGAGATTGGTCTTGCCGCACGCCGAGGGAAAGGCCGCGGCGATGTGGTACCGCTTGCCTTGGGGATTCGTCATCCGCAGGATCAGCATGTGCTCGGCCATCCAGCCCTCCCTCCGGGCGATGGCCGACGCAATGCGCAAGGCAAGGCATTTCTTGCCCAATAGCGCGTTTCCACCGTATCCCGACCCGAACGACCAAATGAGGTTCTCCTCGGGAAAATGGCTGATGTACTTCTTCTCGATGGGGGCGCAGGGCCAGGGGACGTCTTTCTGTCCGTCGGCCAGCGGGGCCCCAATCGAGTGCAGGCAGGGGATGAACTCTCCGTCTTCGCCCAAGTGCTCGAGCACCTTCGTACCCACACGAGTCATGACGTGCATGTTGCAGACGACGTAGGGACTGTCGCTGATTTCGATCCCCACCTTGGCGATCGGCGATCCGACGGGCCCCATGGAGAACGGGATCACGTACATGGTGCGGCCCTGCATGCACCCGTCGTACAGTCCGACCATGACCTTCTTGAGGTCTTCGATCCCCGTCCAGTTGTTCGTGGGGCCGGCTTCGATCTCTTCGGAGGTGCTGATGAAGGTGCGGTCCTCCACCCGGGCGACGTCGGAAGGGTCTGACCGGAACAGAAAGCTGCCGGGCCGGCTCTTCAGAGGAGTGGCACAACCGCTTGCGACCATCTCGGCCATCAAACGATCGTACTCCTCGCGGGATCCGTCACACCAATACACGTCGTTCGGCTGGCACATTTGAACGACCTCGTCGACCCATTGGCAGAGTCGATTGTGTGCCACTTGGCGACCATCTATACCCATCCCGTCAACTCCTTCCCCTCGGTTAAACGCATAAGTCAAGCTCCCCGCCGGGAGCGCGCGGACCTCTCGGCCCGTTCCCCAACATGTTGAGCATCGTAGTGTACCGGGTGGAAGTGTGGGCCTCAAGACCCCCCTAACGGGCCATGTGCAATCCACTATGCCCTCGATCCTCACCAGCCAGCCGTACCGACGGTGCGGTGTTCCCACCTGCCCGATCCATGAAGGGGCGTAGGGGAACCGGTGACCATCAGTTGCGAGGGGCCGGCGATCAGCGTCGTGCTCAACGGCGAGCGGGTCACGGAAATCGACATGCGCAAGTGGACCTCTGCCAAAAAGAATCCCGACGGTCCCGATCTACTTCCGCAACCTCAAGATCAAGAGCATCGAGTAAAGGGGACTTTTGGGCAGGCCCTTCCGCAGTGCCCGGCCACGCCATCTCCCCGCATGGACCCACCCTCCAGTGGGGCGTGTTGCTCTGCAGCACATTCCACGAGCACTTCCGGCGGAGATTCCCTAACCTCTTGAACCAGAATGGTTTACGTCGGCCGATCTTGGCCGGGTCCGAGTTTTTCTGGTTTGAGGCTTGAAGGAACTCTGCAGGCAAGATATACTTATGACGATATTGAGAATAAGTCTCAGTTTCGACCTTGGGCGATCGCACTCTGTTACGCCGGGACGTGAATCGTGGATGAACTGATTCCTCTGAACCGTTTGAGAGCAGGCCAGTTTGCCGAAGTGAGCCGGATCGTAGGGCCGGTCGAGCACGTCCATCGGCTCGAAGAGTTCGGCCTCAGGAGCGGAACCTCGATCCAGATGTTTCGTTCGGGGACACCGTGCATTGTCCGGCTGGCCGGAGGAAAAGTCTGCCTGCGAGCAGACAGGTTGGTCAACGTCCTCGTGAAGCGGAACGGCACGTCGTGCTAGTTGGCCGGCTATATGCCCACGTCGCCACAAGAGACTCCGCTCACGGTTGCCCTCATTGGCAACCCAAACACGGGCAAGTCGACCCTGTTTAGCGCCCTGGCCGGGATTCGTCAACGGGTCGGCAATTACCCGGGCGTGACGGTTGAGAAGAAGGTCGGCCTTCTGGACTACCAAGGCCGCCGCTACGAGTTGATCGATTTGCCGGGGCTGTACAGCCTCGCCCCACGCTCCCGCGACGAGATGGTCGCCGTCGACGTGCTCTTGGGCCGTCACCCTGCTTCCGCACCGGCCGACGTCGTGGTCTCGATCGTCGACGCCGGCAACTTGGAGCGGAACCTCTACCTGGTGAGCCAAGTCCTGGAATTGGGTTTGCCGACGATATTGGCGTTGAACATGCTCGACCTGGCGACGGAGCACGGCGTCTCGGTCGATGTCCCGAGGCTTCGCCGGCAACTGGGGATTCCCGTCGTCCCCATGCAGGCGAACCGGAGAATCGGTGTTGAGGAGCTTATAGCGGCCTTGGCCGAAGTGTCGGGCGGGCGGCTGGAAGCGCCCCCCAGCCCGTTCCCTCAGGCGTTCGAGGAGGAAGTAACCCGGTTAGAGGCCGTGTTGGCCGAGCGGCCCACCGCAGCCGGGCAGGCAGCGCCGATCCCCCGTTATCTCAGCAGGCGGCTCTTGTTGGACGTGAACGGATATCTCCAGGGGACCCTTCTGCGGGAAGCCGCCGGAGAGATCGACGATGAGCTACAGATGGCACGTGATCGGTTGGAGGAAGCCGGATGCGCCGTGCCGGGCGTGGAAACCACGGCCCGATATGGTTGGGCCCACGACGTGCTTCGGGGCGTCGTAAAACGGCCCGACGAGCACAAGGTCACGGCCACCGACCGGATCGATCGGCTGTTGACGCATCCGTTCTGGGGAATGGCCCTGTTTGTTGTGGTGATGGTCGTCGTCTTCCAGTCGATGTTCACCTGGTCCGGACCGTTTATGTCTTGGATCGACGCCGCGTTTGCCGCGATCGGCCATTGGGTCGAGGCGGGATTGGCAGAGGGGGCGCTCAGGAGTCTGTTGGTCGACGGGGTCATCGGCGGTGTCGGCGGCGTGATCACCTTCCTGCCGCAGATCCTCATGCTGTTCTTGTTCATTGCCGTCCTGGAAGACTGCGGCTATATGGCCCGGGCTGCCTTCCTGATGGACAAGATGATGGTTCGCGTGGGCTTAAACGGCAAGTCGTTCATCCCCATGCTGGCCTCGTTCGCCTGTGCGGTGCCGGGGATCATGGCCGCCCGGGTGATCGAAAACGAGCGCGACCGGCTGACCACGATCCTGGTCGCCCCCTTGATGACCTGCTCCGCCCGGCTGCCCATTTTCGCCCTCTTAATCGCTGCGTTCATCCCCGCAGAGACCTACTTGGGCGTGTTGAGCCTGCAAGGCCTCACGCTGGTGGGCCTGTACGCCACGGGCATCGGTGCCGCGGTGGTAGTGGCCCTGACGCTCAAACGGACGATCCTGCGGGGTCAGGCGCCGCCGTTCGTGATGGAACTTCCCAGTTACAAATGGCCCTCGCTGCGAACGATCTTCTTCCGCGTGATGGAGCGGGGCTGGGTCTTCCTGCACACCGCCGGGACGATCATCCTGGCCGTTTCGGTCCTCATTTGGGCTTCCCTGTATTTCCCCCACAACGCCGACTTGGTCGAAGCGCCATTCCGAGGCGAAAAAGAGCGGCTGGAGGCGGAGCTTACCGAACTCCCCCCCACCGACGCACGCCGCGAGACGCTCGCCGGACAGGTCGCCCAACTGGATCGCGAAATCGACGGCGCGTACCAGCGGCAGAGCTTCCTGGGCCGCGCCGGGCGGCTGGTGGAACCGGTCTTCAGGCCCCTGGGATGGGATTGGCGAATTAGCTGTGCGGTGATCGCGTCCTTTCCCGCCCGGGAAGTTGTGGTGGCCACGCTGGGGGTGGTCTACAACCTTGGCGACGAGGTCGATTCGGAGTCGGAAGAAGGATTCACGCAATTCCGGGCGAGGCTCGATAGTGCCACTTGGGACGGCACCGACCGCAAAGTGTTCAACGTCCCCGTGGCTTTGTCGATCATGGTGTTCTTCGCCCTTTGTGCACAGTGCGCCGCCACGTTGGCCGTCATCCGGCGCGAAACGAACACTTGGCGCTGGCCCGCGTTCACTTTTGCCTATATGACCACGCTGGCCTACCTGGGCGCCCTGGTCACATACCAAGTGGGCACGTGGATTGGAGGATAGGCAAGATGGCTTCCATTTGGCAGAACGTCCTGGTGCTGGGCATTGTGACGGCGGCGATCGTCTACCTCATCCGGCGTGTTTGGCTTCTGAAAAGCTCGAAACGCCGCTCTGGCTGCCCGGCTTGCGACGAGTGTCTCAAGTGGTGGCAGGAAGCCCCCCTCGCCCCGAGGGACCCACCGGATTCGGACGACAACCCGCGTCGGTGATGCCCGAAGAGCAACCGGAGGTTGGATCATCGGCCCCCGCCGGGCTGCTTTTTTCCCGTCTTCTCGCGTTTCTTGGCCGCTTGAGAAACCGCGTGGCAATTACCCGAATGTGCCCGGGAATGTCGAGGGTGTGGGAAGTCCCCACGAATGGCATTTGCAGACTTGGTTGGAGGGGAGGATACGCTCATGAAACGGTGTGAAAACGGCTTGAGGCGGTCCTTCAGAGGGCCTTTCTTTGGGGCTCTCATACTGGTCCTTGCACTGGCATTTTGGGCCCCTCACGGGATTCAAGCGCAGTCGCTCGACCCGCGCCCTCCGAAAAGGCCGATCAAGCTCATCTTCATCCACCACTCGTGCGGCGAAAACTGGTTGAGCGACGCCGTTGCCCTGGCATTCGAGTCCTCGGACGGCGCCCGCAACGCCGGTCGGCTGTGGATCGACGACGTCACCCTTCTTCCGGCCGGACGGTGACCGTCGCGATCTGCTCGGTAGCGCACGACGAACGGGCTCGCGGTTTGGGCATTCTTCCGTTTAGCTGCCGCCGGAACGGCGGCTTTGTGCCTGAGAGGCCATCTGCCGACACGCCGCCGTGCCGGCGGCGGCTGAACGGGGAGGCGCGGCTCGCGATTCTCCTCAACCGCGCCCACTCGCGGGCGATCGTCGGCACCGGATCCCGCCAGTCGAAAACCGGGAGCGTCTGGCGATGGAGAATGCTTCGCAGCCACTCAAGCGACGTCAGCTCGCCTCGGCGGCGGAGTTCGAAAAAGGAGCACAAATCCTCCGCGGGATACCAGAGCCGCAAACCCTCTTGGTACAAACCGAAAGGAGGGTGCTCGTTTCCGACGATCCGATCGTAGACGAAGTTCGCCAGATCGAGCCCGCTCCGGGCGAGCAGGCAATTGGCCGCCGTAAAGCGGGCGTTGCACTCGATCAGCTTGAGCTGCCCGTCGCGCTCGTCCCGTTTGAATTCCGCGTTCGCCAGGCCGCGCAGACCCGCCTGCCTGAACAGGCGAAGCGCCAAGTCCCGCACCTCGGGATTCCAGTCTGTCACGTGGCTACAGCCGGCTCCCATGACTCGCGGGTAGCGTCGAATGATCCTCTTCGTGAAATCAAACAACGGGTCCGAGTTCTCATCGAGATACGTGTAATAGCTGCACAGGCGATCGTCGGGCCCGGGGATCATCTCCACGAGCATCACCTCGGCAGTCGACTCTTTCAGGCTTTCGTATCGCTCAAGAAGCTCCTGTAGGCAGCCGACGATGAACAGCTTCACGCCGAATTGCCGCTCGAAGGCTTGCGAGTAGAGCGGTTTGATGATTAAGGGGAATCGAAGCGACGCCGACAACGAACGAATCTCCTCGGCATCGCCCGCGGTCCAGAATTTCGGGGTCGGCACTCCCGCGGCGACGGCAACCCGGTAGGTTTCCAGCTTATTGAGCATCGCCAATTGCGCGTCGGGAT
>JBDRTC010000805.1:0-2915 GCA_043824335.1 Planctomycetota bacterium
GGAACGAGGGGCGAGGGATGCGGGGCGAGGGGTGAGGGATGAGGGGTGAGGGGCGAGGGACGACGGGCTAGGGGGAAGGGGTGGACGACGACGGCTCTGTTTTTGGTCCGATGGGTTTGCCACTCCAGTTCCCTCGTCGCTGGTGGATCGTGAAATCAGCTTCTGAAAGGCCGGTGGCCGGCAGTTGGGTGGCTGGGGCAAAGCGAAGCGGTGCCCCAGTTCGTGACACCCTGGGGCTTCGCTACGCTCAGCCGCCAGCCACCCACAATTTCAAACGTCACGAGGTGCGAGCCGCCGCTGGCCAAGGTGCCCTCTATAAGTATAATGCCCGGTATTATCAAGCCCCCTGAGGAATGGGCCTCCTTGTTCGAGGACGAAGATGGACCTGCAACTCAACGGTAAAGTGGCCCTGGTCACCGGCGGCTCGCGTGGCCTCGGCAGGGCGGTTTGCCTGGGATTGGCCGCCGAAGGCGTGAAGGTGGCCGTGAACTACCGCCGCGACGCATCGAAAGCGGAGGCCGTGGTCGCGGAAATTGAGAGCAACTACGGCGTCGAAGCCATGATCGTGGAAGGCGACGTGGCCAAAGAGGCCGACGTGCTCCGGATGTTCCGCCTCGCCGAGGAGCGGTTTTCCCGGGTCGACATTTTGATCAACAACGCGGCGGTCTGCCCGACCTGCCAGGTCAAGGACCTGACGCTCGACGAGTGGACCCGCACGCTTCAGGTCAACCTGACGGGCACGTTCCTGGCGTGTCGGGAGATGATCCGCCGGCTCTTGGCGGCGGGGCGCACGGGGCGGATTGTCAACGTCTCCTCCGCGGCGGCCTTCCTCGGTTCGACCACCGGACACGCTCCCTACGACGCCAGCAAAGGGGGCATGGTTTCGCTCACCGTGTCGCTGGCCCGCGAGGTTGCGCCGAACGGCATCGCCGTCAACGCCGTTGCGCCCGGCATGATGTTCACGGAGATGACCGAAAAAGCGCTCACGGCCAATAAAGAAAAGTACCTGGCCCGCATCCCCTTGAAGCGGATCGGCAAAGTGACCGAGGTGGCCGACGTGATCGTCTTCCTCGCCTCCGAGAGGGCGGGCTACATGACCGGCGCCACGGTGGACGTCAGCGGTGGCCTGCTCATGCGGTAACAGCCAATCGAGGTGAATTGATGGACTATCTCATGGGCGTCGACTTGGGCTCCACGAGCCTCAAGGCGGTGATCTACGATCTTGAGGGCAACGCGATCGCCAGCGGAAGCCGGCCGACCGAACGGTTTCATCCCAATCCCGAACAGCCCGAGTGGACCGTCTGGGAGCCGGAGCAAATCTGGGGCGGCACGGCCGCGGCAATTCAAGAGGCCCTTTCCGCCGTGAACGACCCCGGCCGAGTCAAGGCCGTGGCGGTCACCGGCATGGGCATGGACGGGCTCCCCGTGGATAACGCGGGCCAGTGGCTCTACCCCTTCATCAGTTGGCACGACCCACGGACCGGCCCGCAGCTTGAGTGGTGGCAGGAGAACATCGGGGCCGAGAAGGTCTTTTCCATCGGCGGCAACCCCCTTTGGCCCATCAACAGCGCGCTGAGAATTCTCTGGATGGCCGAGCATGAACCGGAAATCCTCGCCCGAACCGACAAATGGCTCCTGATCGAAGACTTCTTGAACTTCATGCTCTCTGGCCGTCGGGCGACCGACTACAGCATGGCCTCCTGCACGCTTCTGTTCGACCAAGGGAAGCTCGACTGGTCGGAGGAGCTTCTGGCCGCCTCCGGCATTGATCGCCGGCTGATGTGCGATGCCTATCCAAGCGGCACCGTGCTGGGCGAGGTGCACGCGGCCGCAGCCGAAGCCACGGGACTTCCCGCGGGTACGCCCGTGGTCCTCGGCGGGCACGATCACCTGTGCGGCGGGCTTCCCGTGGGGGCGTTTCGTCCCGGCGTGGTGCTCGACGTGACCGGCACCTGGGAGATCGTCGAGACGGCCACTTCCCAACCCGTGCTCACCCCCGAGCTACAGAAGATGGGCGTGACTGTCCAGGCCCACGTCGCCCGGGGCATGTACGCCACGTGGGGCTCCAACGTCGCCGGAGAGATGGTCGAATGGTATCGCAATCAGTACGGGTTCGAGGCTTCGCACAAAGCCCAAGAGAAAGGCGGTTCCGAGTGGGACTACCTGATCGCCGCGGCGGCCGCATCGCCGCCAGGGGCCCGGCGAGTGATGTTTTTGCCTCACATGTCGGGGGCAAGCTGCCCCGTGGTGGACCCCAAGAGCCGGGGAGCGTTTGTCGGCCTCTCCGGCATGGCGACCCACGGCGACCTGCTCCGCGCGATCATCGAAGGGCTCGACTACCAGTTCCTCGACATCGTCACGGCCATGGAATCGGGCTTGGGGACGAAGCTCGAGAAGTTCGTTGCCGTCGGCGGGGCCACCCGAAACGAGTTTTGGATGCAAAACAAGGCCGACGTGGTCGGCCGGCCGATCGAGGCCCCCGAGATCGAGGAAGCGACCCCCCTGGGCGCCGCCATGCTTGCCGGCATCGGCGTAGGGCTGTACCGCGACGAGCAGGACGCCTTCGAGCACGTCTCTAAACCGGGCAAGACGTACGAACCCGACCCGGAGCTGTCTGCCCGCTATGCGGAATGGTTCGAGATCTACAGGCAACTATACTCAAGCTTGAGGCCCATCCATCATCGGCTCGCTTGATCGGTTCCGCTCCGCAGGCGGACGCCGCAACGAATATGCTTGCACGGGCCTGTTGATCGGCTATGCTGAACGAAGCGGACAAGTAGGTTATGCTTTAGCATATCGCCATATTACGCCTTGGTTTGATATGCTGAAGCATAACCTACGTGGCTATGCTGAAGCATAACCTACCTGACTTCCCTTGATCCCCGTTTGACTGGAGATGCTGCGATGAGACGTCG
>JBDRTC010000806.1:0-19270 GCA_043824335.1 Planctomycetota bacterium
GCCCGTCCCGCCCGCCGAGGCCGATCCTCCCCCGGGCCCACCCCAGCAGCAACCACTCCCGGACGCCCCGTCTTTCCAGCCGCCCGACGCTCAGCCTCCGCCTTTTCCCGAGGTGGCGGTCTCCCCTCCGCCCTTTGAGCCGCCGGCTGCGGAGCCGCCAGCCGAGCCGGAAGTGCCCGACTTTCCCAGCATCAGAACGGAGCCGGAAGCTGGCCGGGGCAAGCAGGCCGCCGAGCCCCCGGCAGAGGTCCGGGTCCAAACCGCGGCCGACTTGCCGATTGTCCACGTGGTCTGCCCCAACGGTCATTCGCTGGAGACGCCTCGGGAAATGCTGGACCAGGAAGCCATATGCCCCTTCTGCCAGGTCCAGTTCCAGCTTCGCCTGCAAGACAGCGTCGAGTACCGCGAGGAAAAGGCCAAGGAGCAAGATCGCCGTGACCTGAAGGCCGGCCAGATCTGGCTCCGCTTGGCCATCGCCGCCGCGGTCGTGGTGGTCCTAGGGCTGATCCTCCTGATCTACGCCTTGGCTTCGCATTGAGTCAAAGCGTCTCGATTTTTCTTTCAGGGGCAGTGGCCGTGCTCTCCACGTCACGCGTTCATTACAGATTACGCAAACCTTCCAGACGGTTCATTCGTAGGAAGCGTGCTGATCGGCAGACTTCTCTCAAGCCGCAGAGTCCGTGCGTCGAAGTAACTAGGAGCCGTTGCGCCCGAAGTCCGAGGCGAGGTATGCCTCCATGCTTTGGGCCACCGATGGCCCATTCGGCAACGTAGCGAAACACGCGATTCTTTTGCGTCCTCCGGGGTCCTCGCTGACCATGGCAATCGGTTCCCAGACTCGATCTCCGACGCCAGGCCACCCTCCCTTCAGACTGCTGGGGAGGATCGGCGATTGGATCGTCAATTGGATCGCCGACCTGGGGGAGCGGGTGATCGAGGGGGTGTGCGGGCTGGGGAAAATCTCCACGTTCTCGTTATCGACGTTCCGCTGGCTGTTCACCCGGCCGCCGCGGAGGGAGACGATCTGGTCGAACTTCTACGAGATCGGCGTGCTGAGCCTCCCGGTGGTGGCTTTGACCGGGACCTTCATCGGCATGGTCCTGGCGCTTCAGAGCTACGCCCAGTTCCGTTTGATCGGCATGGAAACGCGGCTGGGGGCGGTGGTCAACATGGCGCTGGTGCGCGAGTTGGGCCCCGTGCTGGCCGCCACGATGCTGGCCGGGCGCGTGGGCAGCTCCATGGCCGCCGAGCTGGGCACGATGCGGGTGACCGAACAGATCGACGCGCTGGCCAGCATGGGGGCCAACCCGGTCCATTATCTGGTCGTGCCCCGCTTTCTCGCCTGCCTCCTGCTGATTCCCACCCTGACGATCATGGCCGATTTCATGGGCGTGGTGGGGGGATATTATTACAGTGTGTTCATGCTGAACATCGACAAGCACCACTACCTTTACCACTCGGCGAATTTCGTGGGCTGGTTCGATCTGTTTGCCGGGATGTTCAAGAGCCTCTTCTTCGGGGCGGCCATCGCGCTGATCGGCTGCCACCACGGGTTCCATTGCAGCGCCGGGGCCGAAGGCGTGGGCCGGGCCGCGACCAGCGCCTTCGTCTACTCCTTCGTCGTCATCCTGGTGCTCGACCTGATGTTGGGAATCGGAATCGAGGGGTTCTACAACCTGCTTTGGCCCGGTGGACCGTCGCTGCTCTAACTCGCCTTTTTCAACGGGCTGCTGAGCATGATCGAAAGCAACACGGCCGCGGGCGACTTCGGGGAGGGGCTGATCCGGGCGGATCGGCTTTGCGTCGATTTTGCGCGCAATCGCGTGCTCCGCGACGTCAACCTGAGCGTCACGCGCGGGGAGACGGTGGCCGTCATCGGCGAGAGCGGCTGCGGGAAGACCGTGCTCTTAAAGACGCTCATCGGCCTCTTGCGCCCCACCCGAGGCGCGGTCGCGTTCGACGGACGGGACCTGGCGAAACTCGGGGAGCGGGAGCTGACCCGGCAGCGGATCCGTTTCGGATTCGTCTTCCAGCAGGCCGCCCTGTTCGACAGCATGACGGTGGGCCAAAACGTCTCATTCCCTCTACGCCAGCACACCGCCAAGGACGAGGGCGAAATCCGGCGAATCGTGCTGGCGCGGCTCGCCGAGGTCGGGTTGCCGGCGAGCGTGGTGCGGCAGAAGCCGGCCGAGCTGTCGGGCGGGATGCGCAAACGGGTCGGCCTGGCCCGGGCATTGGCCTTGGACCCCGAGCTGGTGCTCTACGACGAGCCGACCACGGGGCTCGACCCGATCATGGCCGACGTGATCAACGAGCTGATGCTCGGCACTCGCAAGCGCCACCCGGTCACCAGCATCGTGGTCACGCACGACATGCGGACCGCCCGAAAAGTGGCCGATCGCGTGCTGATGCTGTACCCTCTAAGCCGGCTCGGGGCCGACGAGCCGCAGGTCCTCTACGACGGGCCTCCGGAGCGAATCGACACCGCCGCGGATCCCCGCGTGTCGCAGTTCGTCCGCGGCGAGGCGGGCGAGCGCCTCATGGAAATGCGCGAAACCAACGGGAGCTGAGTGATGGACGAACGCGTCATGCAGTTGCGGATCGGCCTGATGGTTTTGGCCACCCTGGTTATCGTCTCGATCCTGCTGACGTTGTTCGGCGGGCAACGGAGTCTTTTCGAACGCTTTCAGCACAAGGATCTCTACTACGTCCAGTTTCCCGAGGCGCCGGAAGTGACGCCGGATACGCCGGTCCAGAAGAGCGGGGTCCGCATCGGGCGCGTTGCCAAGGTCCGGCTGGCCGACGATGTCACCGACATGGAACTCGACGACGACGCCGGCGTGCTCGTCACGATCGAGGTCGACAAGGACCGAAGGATCTTCAGCGACGAGGTCTGCCGCATCAAGAGGAACCTGCTGGGCGACGCCGTGTTGGAGTTCGTCAGGACCGGAGCCGCCGCCGGAGCCAAAGGCCAAGGCGGGGCGACCGTCCAAGAGGCCGGCTTTCCCCGGGATGTCCCCAACGGAGGCGGCGATGCCCCGAAGAGCACGTCGAAGCAGGAGATCGAATCGGGCGCGTTGCTCCGCGGCGAAGTCCAATCCGATCCCCTCCAGGTGGTCGCAAACCTGGAAGAGAATTTATTCAAGGCGCTCACGTCCGTGGACGAGACCAGCGACGAAATCCGCGATTTCGTGGCGAAGATCAACAATTTCATGGGAACGGAGGAAGAGCTGGGCCCCAGGAAACAGCGGCTCGACGACATCCTGGACGCTTCGCTTGAAACGATGCAGACGATGGGAGTTCTCGCCAACAACATCAACAACGTGGTCGGAGATGAAGGCGTCCAACAGAAACTCAAAGACACGGTGGCCGACTTTCCGCTGGTGATGCAGGATGCGCGCAGCACTCTCGGCAAAATGTCCGACACGTTCGACGGAATGCAATTGACCCTCGGCCGGGTGAACGACAACATGCAGAAAATCGACAGCTTCACCACGCGGCTCGGGGAGGAAGGCCCGGAAATGATCGGCAAGCTCAACAGCGCCGCCGGAAACCTCGACCTCTTGTTGGGCGACATGCGGGGCTTCACCCAGAACCTGCAAGCCGGCGACGGCACCGTGGGACGACTGATTCGCGATCCCGAGCTCTACGACAACCTGAATCAGGCCGTGCTGAACATGGAGAACGTGACTCGACGGCTCGAGCCGGTCGTCGAGAACGCCCGGGTCTTCTCCGACAAGATCGCCCGGCATCCGGAACTCCTGGGCGTGCGGGGGGCGCTCGAGAAGAGTTCCGGCACCAAGGGCGTCCCGCAGATGTCGCAACTCCTCGGGACCTCCGAGCCCTCCCGGGCGCCAGCGTACCCCCGCTTCTTCCAGCCGCAGTGACGGGCTTGCGTCGGGATCACGTGAGCGATCACTTCCGTGTTTAGCTGCCGCCGGCACGGCGGCTTCGTATCTTAGGAGCCGTTTGGCTGCAAGCCGCCGTACCGGCGGCAGCTAAACCGGGGAGCATCCGAATCGAAGGGTTGTTCGTCGCGCGATCCTTCGCGCCCGCTACCCACCCCGCTGGGGCCAGCCGGCGGGCGGAAGCTCGTGAACGGGCATGCCGCCGCTCGGCTGCACTCCGGGCGCGAAGTGGGGGCCTCCAGCGGGCGCGAGCGGCGCGTAGGCACCGGGAGGAGGAGAAGGCGACGCACGGACGATCCCCGACGATTGCGCCCGGCCACGCAAACCCTCGGCCCGGCCGAGAAGCTCTTCGGTGGGCACGACCTTCTGGGGCACCATCTGGTAGTTGAGGGTCCGCCCGTCACGCAACTTGCCGGGCACCAGGGTTTCCGAGACGAAATCCAGCGGTGGGATCTGATACCAGGGCGGAGGGATCGGCTGCATCACGGTGAGCGTTTCGTAGCCGTTGCGGACCAGGCGAATCTTGCGGGTTCCGTAGTAGGTGAAGTTGTGCGAGACGGGCGTGGTCCCGATCTCGTATCCGTCGACATACACCACCGCGCCCGGCGGATTGGAGCGAATCGTCATCCTCCGGCGGACGCAGCCCGGTTGGCTCGCGCAAAGGGCAACCCCAAGCAGCACGCACAACCACCGGCGCCGGCAAGGTGTCGAGAACGGGTTGACGGAGAATCCGCACATGCCGGAAATGCTCGGAAACGAACGCGAAAAAGCCGGGGGAGTATAGTGATCGAGCGGGCGAACTCCTAGGCCGAATTCGCCCAAGAGTCGGACGAACAAGAACTTCCCGATTTCCAGTTGGTGCGGCAGTTGTACTGCCGCGCCTCCGCCGGGGGCAGCAGTACAACTGCTGCCCCAACCGGAACCGCGACCTGCTGGAGTTGTCCGTCCGGCGCTCCCAAGGGCCGGGGGGAACCGTCGCTACTGGCCTTGCCGGTGGTGGGGAGCTAGAATTTAGCGAGGGGCTCGTCGGTCTCGCATTGACAGACCACCTGGTGAAAAAGTCGCCCGTCAAAGCCCCTCCTTGGGGGGCGACTGGCCCTCAAATGGGTCGTTTCCTTCCGGTCATATGGACGAACACACCGCCAACTGGGACCCTGGTCTCGAATACGCGTCCCTCACCGACGTGGGACTGCGGCGGGCGAACAATCAAGATTCCCTGGCCGTGGTCTTGGCTGGAAGTCCAGAAAAATGGCGCCAGCGCGGCCATCTTTTCATCGTCGCCGACGGCATGGGCGCCCACGCTGCCGGGGAACGGGCCAGCAAGCTGGCCACCGACGTGGTGCCGCTGACCTACCATAAGCTGATCGACCATTCACTCCCGGACGCCCTTGCCGCCGCCGTTGTCGACGCCAACCGCCAGATCAACGCCCGGGGACAGGCCAGCGACGACTTTCGGGGGATGGGCACCACGATCAGCGCCCTGGTTCTCTCTCCCGGGGGTGCTCTGGCGGCCCATGTTGGCGACAGCAGGGTGTACCGGTGGCGAGACGACCGGCTGGAGCAGTTGACCTTCGACCATAGCCTGGTCTGGGAACTCAAAGCGGCCCAACAGGACCCCGAGGCGGAAATCCCCAGCTTCATCCCCAAGAACGTGATCACTCGGTCCCTGGGCCCCAATCCCGACGTGCAGGTCGATCTGGAAGGCCCATTTCCGGCCCAGGTCGGCGACATCTTCCTGCTTTGCAGCGACGGCCTGTCGGGGCCCGTGAGCGACGAGGAAATTGGCACGATCCTGGGTTGCCTGACGCCGGAGCAAGCGGCGAGGGCTCTGGTCGATCTGGCCAACTTGCGGGGCGGGCCCGACAACATCACGGTGATTGTCGTACGCGTCGCCGGCCCGGAGGCGGTCTCGGGACCGGCGGCAAAAACGGCCCGCCCACGAAGCCGCACCGCCCGACGACCGGTTTCTCCCCTGACATGGACTTTGTTGGGCGGATTCGCGCTGGGCGCGGTGGGGCTCGTTGTCGCGGGCTACGAGGAGCTTGCGTTGGCCAGCCTGATCGGGGCCGTTGCGACCGGCGTGGCCGCCCTGGTCCGGCGGTTCGGCGGTGACCGCGACACGTGCGAGTTCGCCGGTCTGCCCCTGGGAAAGGGGCCGTACACGGCGCGCCACTGCACGGCCGACGCCCGCTTCGTCGACCGCCTGGTCGAACTGACCCATCAACTCCGCGACGCGGCCATCCAGGAAGCCTGGGTGGTCGACTGGAACCGGTTCAACGCCCACTACGATCGGGCGCTGGCCGCCGCCCTGGCCGCCGACCACACCGAGGCGGTCCGCGAGCATTGCCATGCCGTCAGCTTCATGATGAGCGAGCTGAGAGGGCAACGCGGCCGACAATCGCCCGGTTTCCCCGGCACGTCAGCGTGGCCGGAAGGTGCTTCGTGATTGGTGCGACCCCTCGCGACGACGCTTTACGTCGTTTTGATGACCTTTTTCAAGGCCTCCTCTCGCGTGGCAAAGATGGGCCAGAGGGTGTCGAACTTGGAGACCTGGAGGATCTCAAGGCCGGTTTCCGAGACGTTGCACAGCGCCATGTTTCCTCCGGCGGGGCGGACCCGGCCCCAAAGGGCGTTCATTGCCCCGAGCATGCTCGACCCGAAATAGGCGGCCCTCTTAAGGTCGATGACCACGTACTTTACCTCGGCGAGTTGTAGTTGATCCAACAGGCCGAGCAATTCGGCGTGGACGTCTTCCCCGGCCAGCGTGCTCACGTCGCCGCGGGGCGCGACGATGAGCGTCGCGTCTTGAATTTCGGTCTCGAAGATCGTCGGGTGTGACATCGAACATCCTTACTCGGGCTCGGGGTCCTTCGACCGGCGACGCTTGGTAAGGGTGACGGCGTTGCCTAAGTCGTTGTATTTCACTTCGTCCATAAACGTCCGCATCAAAAGCAGACCGCGTCCGCTGGCCTTTTCGAGGTTGGCCGGATCGGTGGGGTCGGGCAATGCCGAGGGATCGAAGCCCGAGCCTTCGTCGCGGATCACGAAGGTCGCGTTTTCCCGCGACATCTTCGCCTCGACGTGGATCCGCCGGTTGCCGTAGGGGGGCTCTTCGGCCCGCCGGACGATCAGCGCGTGATACGCCCGGTCGTCTTGTCCCCGCAGCTCGGAGCCGACGTCGAGATTTCCGTGGTACAGGGCGTTGGCCAGGGCTTCTTCCAAGGCGACGCCGATCCGCGTCGAGTCCGACTCGTCGCAGACCTTCAGGTGGGTCGTCCGCTCCTGCAAGTAGGTTATCAGGGGATGGATCAGGGCGGATCGGCTCTCCAGCGCGAAGACACACTCGAGTCTCGTCATGCATTCCAGCAGCCGCGAGTGACCGCGCCGCTGGACGGACACCGCCAGCACGTTGCGAACCGTGCTCAGCAATCTCCGGGCGAAGGCGTGCTTGGAGACATAGCTGGCCGCGCCCTGTTGAAGCGATTGGACGACCGTCTCCTCGTTGCCTCGGGAGGTCATGAGAATGACGGGCACGAGAGGGTACCGGCTGCGGCAGGTCCGGACGAGTTCCAGTCCGTCGACCTTGGGCATCATCAGGTCGGTCACCACGAGGTCGGGAATCTCCCGTTCCATCTTTTCCAGCGCTTCGGCGCCGTCGGCGGCGTAATCGAGCTCGAGGTCTTCCTCGTCCTTGAGGTATTTGGCGACCAAGCAACGGTCGGCGGCCAGGTCGTCGACGACAAGTATGGCAGGCATCAAGAGATCTCCGCGCCGTTCACCTCAGGAGGGTTCGCTGCCCGGCTTGCCCCGGTCGCGCTCGCGCCGCTTCACCAGGGTGACCTCGTTGCCGGCCTCGTTGAAGGCCACCTCGTCCATGAAGGTCCGCATCAGCGAAAGGCCCCGTCCTTTCTCCGGTTCCAGGCCGCCCGGGGCGTCCGGGTTGGGGGCCGCCGCGACGTCGAATCCGGGCCCCTCGTCCCGGACCACGAACCGGGCCTCGTCTTTAGCCATCTGCACGTCGACGAAGACCCTCCGGTCCCGATAGGGGGGCTGGGAGCGACGCTCCTCCAGCAGGCTGCTCTCACTGTCGCCCAGCAGCTTGTCTTGGACCTGCTGCATCTCGGCGGCGCTGATCTCCAGGCTGCCGTGGAACAGCGCGTTCAGCAGCGCCTCCTTTAAGGCCACGCCGATCCGCAGCCGTCCGGTGAAGTCGGCAAAGCCCATCCCCGCGACCATCTGCTGAACCAGGGCCACCAAGGGATCGATCAGCGCTGCATCGCTTTCCAGGAGGAAAGTGAACTCCGTGCGGGTCAGGCAGTTGATCAGCCGTTCGTAGCTGTGGTCGGCGCGTGCCAGCGCCAGGACCTCCTCCATCGTGTCAAGCAGCCTGACGGTCAACTGGGATTTGGGCACGTAGCTCGACGCCCCGCGCCTGAGCGCCTCGGTGGCCAGCGTTTCGCTGCCGTAGGCCGTGATGAGAATCACGGGCACGCCCGGATGATGCTCTCGCATCGCCTTGACCAGCTCCAGGCCGTCCATGGTCGGCATGTTCAGGTCGGTGACCACAAGGTCCGGCACCGAGTCCTTCATCCGCGCCAGCGCTTCAAAACCGTTCGCGGCGTCTTCGACCGTCCACTGGGACTGTTTGCGCAGGAATTCACAGACCAGACGACGATCGACCTTCGAGTCATCGACGACGAGTACCTTTGGCATCTGTCGAGTCCTCCATGGTCAAGCTGAACTGAGGACTCGGTCCGCTCAAACCGGACCGAAGTCATGGATCGCCCGTGACGTCGCTTCGATGCCCATAGTCTACCAGGATCGGGGTGAGGCGTGCTATCTCCCCCTCCAGCATCAGGAGAGGCCCCCCGGCGTCCTCCAGCGGGCCGTCACGGCCGATTTCTTCCAGCCGGTACGCCTGTTGGTAGGCGGCACTTTGGCCAAAGTACCGGATCGACCCTTTGAGTGTGTGGGCAGCCAGCCGCAAAGCCGCGGGATCACCATCGGCAATCGCCTGACGAATCGCCGCCAGCAGGCGAGGGGTCTCTTCAAGCACGGTTTCCACCACTATTTTGAGCAGGTCGTGGTCCCCCTTTACTGCCCGCAGGGCCTCATCCAGATCGAACCCACTCCCGTCGTTGGAGGAGTCGTTGACCCGGTCATTCGACTGGTCGGAGGGGCCCCAGGTTTCCTCGATCGCCTCGTGCAACTGCCTGGCGCGGATGGGTTTGGTCAGATACCGGTCCATCCCCGCCGCCAAGCAGCGCTCGCGATCCCCTTTCATGGCGTGGGCGGTCATTGCAATGATGGGGATGTGGGTCCCGGTTTCCCGCTCCAGGGCACGGATTGCAGCGGTTGCCTCCAGGCCGTCCATCTCCGGCATCTGAACGTCCATGATCAGCAGGTCGAATTTTTCGACCTGCAACGCCGCCAGCGCTTCCTTGCCGTTGTTGGCCACCGAGACCGAGTGCCCCCGTCGGCTCAGAAGCCCGATGGCCAGCTTCTGGTTAACGAGGCTGTCCTCGGCCAGGAGGATCTTAAGGGGCCGAATTCTGCTCGACAGCGCGCCGGCCGGCAAGCCGGACTTCTCATCCTCGGCCGTGGTGACGCCGAGAGCCATCATGATCGCCTCCAGAAGCTCCGACTGTTTCACGGGCTTCAACAGGTAGGCGGCCACTCCCATTTCCTCGCATCGCGCGATGTCGCCAGGGTGATCGCCCGACGTGAGCATCATGATGATCGTGCTGCCGATGGTCGGGTCCTTCTTAATCTGCTCGACCAGCGCGAAGCCGTCAACCTCGGGCATGTGCACGTCGCTGAGAACCAGCGCAAAAGGCTCGCCTGCTTGCTGGGCCTCTTCGAGCAGCCGGAGGGCGTCGCGAACCCCCGGCGCGCTCGTAGGCGCCATCCCCCAGTTACCGAGCATTTCTTCGAGGATGGCGCGATTGGTGGCGTTGTCGTCCACGACCAGGACCCGCGTGCCGCAGATCACGCCGGCATCGACGGCCGGCCTTGGGGCCGCCTCCTCGCGAGTCAGACCGAACCGGGCGGTGAAGTGAAACGTGGTGCCTTCCTCGAGCCGGCTTTCCACCCAAATGCGCCCACCCAGCAGTTCCACGAGCCGGGCCGAGATGGCCAGCCCCAGGCCGGTTCCGCCGAATCGCCGGGTGGTCGAGTTGTCGGCCTGTTCAAAGGCGTCGAAGATGACGGCGAGCTTCTCTGCGGGGATTCCAATTCCCGTGTCGCTGACGGAGAAGTGGAGCACGACGTGGCCGTCCGATTGCGACTGGCGCTTCACGTCCAAGACGACTTCGCCCCGCTCGGTGAACTTGATGGCGTTGCCGAGGAGGTTGATGATGACCTGGCGCAAACGGGCCTCGTCCCCGACGACGGCCACGGGCACTTCGGGCCGGATGTGGCAGACCAATTCGAGCCTTTTCCCGTGCGCCCGAACGGCCAGCCACTTCGTCGTGTCGCCCAGGTTTTCGTGGAGGTCGAAGACCGCCTCGTCGAGGTCCAGCTTGCCGGCCTCGATTTTGGAGAAGTCGAGCACGTCGTTGATGAGCGAGAGCAGGGCTTCGCTCGACGCCTGCAGGGCCGTGAGGTACTCGCGTTGTCCGGAGGAGAGTTGCGTGTCGAGCACGAGTTCGGTCATCCCGATGATCACGTTCATGGGGGTGCGGATCTCGTGGCTCATGTTGGCCAGGAAGGCGCTTTTCGCCCGGCTGGCCGCTTCGGCGGCTTCCTTGGCGGCCTTGAGCGCTTCGGCGGCCCGCTTCCGCTCGGTAACGTCCCAGAACATCCCCTGCACGCCGACGATCGCCCCCTGGGAATCGCGCACCGGGGCCTTGAGAACCTGAACGTAGATCCGCTCGCCGTCCGGCTTGCGGTGCTCCTCGATGTCTTCGAGGGCTTCTCCGGTGGCAACGACCTTGGCGTCGTCTTGCCGGTACTTCGTGGCCAGTTCCTCGGGGAAGAGGTCGAAGTCCGTCTTGCCTACGAGTTGATCCAGGGTTTGCCCCAGGGTGTCGCAGTACCGTTGGTTCCCGAGAATCACTTTGCCTTCCAGGTCCTTGCGGAAGACGTTCAGCGGCAGGCTTTCCACCAGAGAATGGTAGATGGCCTCCGACTCGCGCAACGCCCGTTCCGCCCGCTTGCGCTCGGCGATTTCCCTTTCCAGCCTTTCCTTGGCACTTCGCAGATCGGACGATCGCCGGACCACCAACTGCTCGACGCGGGCGGCCCGGCCGATCAGGTTGTGGACGTACATCGTCAAGAGAGCCGTGATCGTCAGGCCGGTGAACAAGCTGGCGATCGGGGTGGGCTGCCACGAGCCCTGCCAGATCGCGACGCTCAAAGCGGCGCCGGCCGCGCCAATCCCCGCCACGAGCCAGAGGCGTTTGCCCGCCCGTGGTCCGCCCGGCGACCGTTCCGGGGGGTGTTGCGGACGATGCTCGTCGTGTTGGCTCTCTGACATCGCCCCGAGTCACTCCGTGCCGAGGTCTATTCTCCGCGGCTTGGCAAGAGTTTCGGGCTTCAACTACAACTCTCAGAATAACGGCAACCGCAGGGGAATTCAAGTCGCCTGCGCGCATGCTTTGCCACGGGGGACCAGATGCGTCGCCAGGGGAACAAGGGCTTCGACCTGGGGGGACTCCGCGGAATCGATAAGGGCGGTCAGCTCCACGCCAAGCTGCCAGAATCCACCGCCGACGGGAGCGTTTTGCCGCACCTCTCCCAAGGCGAATCGAGGCGTGTCGATCCATAGCGTCACGATCACTTCCACTGCCCTGAACGGCTGCGAGAGCACCAAAGAGAGCCCGCGATCGGAAAAGTCCTTGGTGAAGGCGTAGGTCGATTCATCGATCACGGGCTGGCCGCCCTCCCAGGGAGTGAGCAGCACCGGCAGTGCGCGATTGGACCGGTTCTCCGAGCGGGCATCACCCTCAATGGGGGGGAGGTTGGGGCTTGTGACGTCCACGAGCCTGCGGACAAAATCGCGGACCTCAACCAGCCTTTTTCGCGTGTCGAACGAGAACATGTCCTTCGCCTCCCAGAGCTACCTCCCGCGGCCCCGTCCTGGAAAGTATAGGTCATAATCGATCGGGCTTGCCGGCACCAAGCCACGCGATCGAGCATCCCTTGGCTCTATTTCAACGTGTTGCATTATCGCACCCTGTTGATATAATGGGATCGCCTGAAGGCTGCGGTGGACCATGCACTTCTTGCAAGTTATCTGGGACGATGACGTTGTCTACGAAGAGATAGACGAGGAAACGATTTATCCCGTCACGGCATACGAAGTGCTTGAACCGTAAGGATGAAAAGAAAGATGGCCAAGAAGCAGATTACCCGCCGCATACGCCGCCGCGGGCCGCAAAGTCAAAAAGAGCAACAGCGGCTCAACGCAATCCGGGAAAGAGTGCGCGAGGAGTTTCCGCCGCGCGATCCGCCGCGGCTTCAGCCGGCGACCGAGGGCGTGGCGGCGCAGATTCGCGCGGCCCGCGAGGCCCAAGGGCTCACCTGGTATGCCGTGGCCAAACGGGCGGGCATCCCCAATCCCAGCACGGTCCGCGACATCGAATACGGGCGCGACACCAAGCTTTCCAGCCTTCAGGCCGTCGCCGAGGCCCTGGGACTGCGTCTGGAATTGGTCGAGGCGTGACTGGGTTCCCAAACCGGAGCTTGGGAACCAGATCTCTAGGGTGCGTGAAACGCACCATTTGATACGCCCTTCCTTATATGGTGCGTTTCACGCACCCTACAAGCTACCAGTTCCAGGCCGTTGCCAAGGCCGTTGGATTGCGTCACTCCGCCGGCTTCGCGTCGGAGGGTGTCTCGTTCTTGCCGAACTCCCGCTCTTTGACGATGTTCTGCTCGCAGACGCTCTCCCCGGCCCCGCCGAGGTCGATCGGGGGTAGCTTTTCGTCGCTTCCCCGGTGAACCTCCATGACGATGTTGCCGGTGACGCTGACCCGTTGACAATCAGCGTCGGCCTTGACGGCGTATTGGTCGAGCCCGCTGAAGAGGTTGCCGGAGACGACCACGTCGGAAGTTCCTTCGAGCAGAACGCCGGTGGCCAGGTTGGGCCTCCCGATCCGCCTGCTCTTCTCGCCGATGTAGCTGTCGGAGAAGTTGTTGCCGGTGACGGTGATCCGGCCGCTTCCCGGCCTGATCGCCAGCGCGAAGATCACGTCGATCGTGAACGTGTTGGCCGAGACGGCGCACCCCCAGGCGTCGCGGAGATCGACGCCGCCGCCAAAATTGTCGGCCAGCACGTTGGCGCTGATCGTGATTCCGTAGCAGTCGCGATCGAGGATCACGGCCGTGCCCTGGCACTCCTCGATCATGTTGCCCGAGAGCACGGAGCCGTAGGTGTTTTCGATCACCACGCCGTTTGCGAGGTGGTCGTCGAGGTTGTTTCCGTTCATGCAGAGGTTGAAGCTGTCGGTGCAGCGCAGCGCGTCGCCGTTTTCCTCGAACTGGTTGGCGTTGACCACGATATCGTGCCCGCCCAGGATATTCAGTCCCGCCTGGGCGTTGTAGGTGAGGATCGAGTCGGACACCCGGGCGTCCTCCAGGCAGTGGACCAGATTGATCCCGTGCCCGCCGTTGTGGTCGACGCTCAAGCCGTGGACGTAGATTTCGTTGATGTTCTGGGCGAGGAGTCCGTCGCCGCTTGTGGGCTTGGTGCTCTTGGCGTCGACGGCGTCCGGATCGCCCTGGATGCGGAAATCGGCCAACTGCACGCGCCAGAGGCGTGCTCTGGGGTTCTTGTCGAGTTCGGGCGGTCTGACGATCAGGGCGGGCTTCCCTTCCGTGTTGGCGTTTACGAGGCACGTCGCCGCGCCGGCCCCTTCCACCCGGGTGTTCCCGCGCGAGAGGACCAGCGGGGCGCTGAGCGTGAAGTTACCCGGGGGTAAGCGCACCAGTCCGCCCGACTCGGGAACCGCGTCGAAGGCCGCCTGGAGATCGGGATACTTCGAGGCGTCGATCAGCGCGGCGGGCGGCTTCTCGGGTTTCTCCGCTTTCGCCTCGGGCTGCGGGGCCGGCTCGGCCGCGGCGGTCCAACCGCCAAACGACGCCAGCCAGGCGACGGCCAGGACTCGAAGCGACCAAGTGCTCGTCTCTCTCAAACATCTCATTAGGGGCTCCTTTCGCGCGCAGGACCGGCAACAGGGAGATCGACTTTCACACGACGTCGAGGGAAAAACCGCCGGCGCGGCAACAGCGGTCTTATCACACTCGAAGCGCGGGGTCAAGAAAGACGCGACGGAGCCTGCCGGGCCGTGCCGCTACTCTTGGCCGCCCGGGGACGATTTGAGCTCGAGCGGGAAATCAATCGTGTTGGACCCCGACGAGACATCCGCGGTCAACTCGGAGTTGAGATGGTACTTGGGGGGTAGGCGTTCGGGGACCAGCACTTCTTTGCCTTCGGCGTCGACGGTCATGTCGCGCGTGCTAATCCGCACGACTTGCTTGCCGACCAGCGCGCCTTTCTTTTCGTGGGTGGCCTTCAATTCATAGTGTCCCTTGGCGTCGGTCCGGCCGTAGGAGGTCGAGCCGTCGCTCTTTCCGTAGGAAGGTTGGCCCGTGTCCAGGTCGAACTCCACCCGGGCGCCGGCAAGGGGTTCGCCGTCGAGGGTGACCGTCCCCTCGACGGGCGCGAACTGCCCGTCGGAACCACCGCACCCCGCCGCGAGAAGTGAAACGAGGAGCAAAGCAAAACAGGGCCCAAGAAATCTCGTCGCACTCATCGTTTCGCGATCCCCGCGAGGTTGTCGCCGTGGTGCCCGGGAGCAACGTGCCGGTGCCGGCTAGTCCCACTCTTCCCGGAACGGGATGTCGTCGTCTCGAATGCCCAGCAACTGGTAGACGCCCAACTGATAAGCCTGGACGCGGTCGAAGGTGGCCAACGGGTCGTAAACGTCGATGTTGGAGTTGGAGAACCCGATGGTATCGCGGATGAAGCGGACGCCGCCGTCGCAGAAGAGGAAGTTCCCGCCGCCGGCGTGGGGGCTGCTGAAACCTTCCCGGCAGCTATCGGCACCCTGATCGTAGGGATGATTCAGCTTGATGCTGACTCTGCCCTGGACGTAGTACGCCCCGAGGTCGCTCACGCCGAGCGGGTCGCGGTTCCCGCACCACGTGCCCGCCCCGCACCGTCGATCCCGCTCCCCCACGAAGAACGTGTAAGACGTTCCGTCCGGGATTTCCTTGATGCTGATCTCGCTATTGGCGTACAGCACGCCGTTGTTTTCCAGGCCGCCCGCACGGTCGAACAGACCGCACACGCCCATGTAGTTCGAGGTGGCCGGCTCGAGGTTCGGTCCCGCGCCGACTCCGTCAAAGGGGCGGAGATCCCGTGGGAGCAAGTCCGCCGTTCGATCGGAGGGGCAACGGAACTCCGCCAGCGGCGTCTGAACGATCGATCGAACAAAGGTGCTGGGGTCGGCCAAAAGCTCGACAAGCCGGCGGTCGTTTATGGCCAGCTCCCCGTACATCGGCCCCCGCTCCATGTAGGGGAGCAGGAACACCGGCCAGCCCCACTCCTCCTCTCTCAAATTGTTGCTGATGTAGCCCGGCGTAAAGCTCTGGAGAGCGTCGTGATAGTTGTGCATCGCCAGCCCGATCTGCTTCAGGCGGTTCTTGCACTGGGTCCGCCGGGCCGCTTCCCGGGCAACCTGCACGGCCGGCAACAACAGCGCGATCAGGATTCCGATGATGGCAATGACCACCAGCATTTCCACCAGCGTGAAGGCAAATCTCGGCTTGCGGTTCGCCGATTCCAGGCCCGTTCGTGCGCCAGTCATCGCTCAGTCCCTCCTAGCCCCTGAAGTTTCGGACTCCATTTTAGTATAGTCGCGTCTGCCTCTTGGGGATAGCCAACGGCCGACCCCACGCTCCCGGACGGAGTAGCCCCCCTCTTGGGGAACGGCGAGAGCCGTCCCGTTCTTGCCCCTGGCTTTGCGACACCTCGTGACGGCGCTTTGCGTCGTCGCGGACTCTCCAACGCTTCGCGTCTCCCTTTCAGCATAAGGCGTTATGGCATAGATGGTTAGACCTGACTGAGGCACCCATTTGCATTGCCCCGGGCACCCAACCGCCACGATCGAACGACACGAGGACCTGGGTGTCATGCGTGGACGTTCGGATGATATAATTGTCTTCAGACGGAAGGGCGAAAGAGTACGTCGTTCAAGCAAAGTCCTTCCGGCCAACGATCACACGCCCAGGAGGGAATCATGCCCCTTTACGAATATGAGCCGGATTCCGGTCACTGCGATCATTGTCGCGGGCGATTCGAGGTGCTCCAGAAGGTCGACGACCCGCCGCTGAGCCAGTGTCCCGAGTGTGGCCGGCCCTGCCACCGCGTCTTCTCCTCGTTCGCCCCGATCAAGAGCGAACGAGCGACGCTGAGCCCCAAGAATCTCCAGCGACAGGGCTTCACCCAGTACAAGCGCGCCGGCGACGGATACTACGAAAAGACCTGCGGCTCAGGCCCGGACGTGATCAAGAAGTAGCAGCTCCGCCTACCTGCACGAGAAGCCGTGCCGCCCGAGTCTTTCCCCGCACGACCAGTACTCCGAGTGCAGGTAGCAGAGCGGGGCCAGCTTGTCGACCAGGATTTGGCCCTGTTCGTCGAGGGCCTCTTCGGCAACGTGCTCGGCCACGGCCTCTCCCAGAAACAGGTCGTGGTCGCCGATCTCCTGAATGCCGAGCACGCGGCACTCGATGTTCACCGGACATTCCGCGATGAGCGGCGGCGCGACCTTCTCCGCCCGAACGGCAGTGAGCCCGAACGCGGCGAACTTGTCCACCTCGCGGCCCGAGACACTCCCGCACCGGTCCACGGCCTCGACCAGGCCGGCCGTGGGAAGGTTCACCACGTACTCCCGCGTGGCGCTGATCAGCTCGTGCGAGTAGCGCAGCTTCGCGATGGCGATTCCCAGAATGACGGGCTGGCTGATGCTGACGTTGAAAACCTCGCCCAGCGTGATGATGTTAGGGCGGCCCTCCTCGCTCACCGACGTCACCAGCGCCGCCGGCGACGGATAGACGGGCCGAAACGGCTTCACCAATCGTTTCCTCATGACTCTCGTCCTCGAATACCCTGTCAAGTCGTGCTTCGCGGGTTCGTAGTGACCGCATTCATGCGGTCCGTTGCCGGGAAACCAGGTTCCGGAATCGCGCCAGCGCGGAAATCGCGGTGGGAAACGGCTCCGTCAGCGGCAAGGCGGTGTACACCAGCGCCAGCATGGCAAACGCCAGGCGGGCCCGGCTTCCTGAAGCGGCTTTTCATTGTGGGCGTACCATCGCGAAGAAGTCAACCGAATGGCCGCCGATCTTACTGGCGGAGCATTGCCGAGTAGTTGGGGCTGTCGGCGTGGAGGTAGGCCAGCCGGTTGACGCGGGCGCGGAGGCGGGCCTGCTCGAAGCTGGGGGCGTCGGTGGCGAGCAGGCCCCGGTTGTGGAGAAGCTCGTCGAAATGGCCGGGAAAAAAGACCTGGTGGTTGTACGGCAGCTTTCGGGTGCCCAGGCGATTGACGTGGCGGACGATGTTCGTCGTGCAGTTGTTCGTGAACGTGTTGTAGAACTCGGGCTGCCGGGCCAGTTGGTTGGTGCGACGCATGACGTCGACAAACAGCGCCCGGGCTTCCTCGGGCGTGAGCCGCGACCGGTAGACGTACACGCCGTTCAGATAGACGTCGGTACACTGCTTGATGAGGTCCCGTTCGTCGCCGATCACGTAGATCAGCTCGAACTGGCGAAGAATGCCGTTTAAGGGGAAGTACTTCTCGCCTTTCTCGCGGCGGATCTCCACGGAGAGGCCCAGGTAGTCGTCGCCCTGGAAGCCGAAACTCATCATCACGTGCGCCAGGCCCGGGGAAGCCAGAAACGGCACCACGATGAAATCGACCGACTCGAGCTTGGCAAGGTCGAACGTCTTGTCGTAATAGTCGACGGTGTAATCGTCGGCCGTGCGGTAGTCGCAGTTGCGGATGTTGCCGACGGTGACCCGATCGCCGTTGAACTCGGCGGAAGCCAGCCGTGCCATGTCGGGCGACCACTCGCGATCGTTGGAAGGCTCGAGGGCCTCGACCGCCCCTTCCGGAATCTTGGCCAGCGGCGCGACGAGCTTCACCACGGGCGACCGCGGATTACTTGAAGGAGGCTCGATCCGCACGACGCTCTCGGCCGGCTCGGCAGACGAGGCGGCATCGCCCGAGGACTTCGTTGTGGCGCAGCCGAGCATCGCGAGTATCAGCGTCCCGGCCACGACACGGCCCAACACCCTTCGTCCGGAAGGTTTGAGCCGAAGCCGATTGGTGCCACGCGGGAAGACCATGACGGGATGCCTCGCCGGGCGATTAAACGGCGCGGTTTGGGGGCTCTGCGCAGAAAAGTGTCCCCTCAATCCGACGCCAAACCAAGGAGACAAGGGAAGGGCCGTCGTTATTAGCGAAAAACTCGGTTCTTGGCAAGGCGATTCCGGTCCTGGAAAACGCGGTGCGGAGGGCAGCCGGACCGGGGAAGACACGTCCGGGCGCCCGTCAGACGTCGATCCAAGGCCCGACCGTTTCCAGCAGGTAGTCCGTGACCTCCTCGTGCTTGGTGTCGTTGCCGCCCTCCGTGGAGGTGGCCAGGACCCAAGTGAAATCGTACGCCCTGGCGATTCGGCCGAGCGTGGTGAAGGCGGCCAGATTGCCGACCGCGTCGAAATGGTCATCGCCCGGGGAGTCGTAGAAGTAGACCGAGTCGCGGAAGACCCGATCCGTTGCCCAGGCGTTGACTTCATCGAAGTCCAGGGCGCGGTTGTAATAGCTGCTATTGTACAGCCGGGTGTACGTTGGCGTGATGTCGAGGACGTCGTCCTGGGGAGAGTCGTAGAGCATGGCCACGTCGATGCTTCCGGGCATGTTGGCGGCCAAGGCGTAGGCGTGGACGTACCGAAAACCGGTGGCCAAGACGAAGTGGTCTTCGCTGTTGTTGAACTTCAGCTTGCCGTACTCGGGCGTGGCCTCGAACGTGTCGGACCAGCGGGAGTCGAAAAGCTTGGCCACGTCGGCGTAGCCCCCGCCGGCCGTAGCCGTGGCCGCGACCTGCTCGAAACCCTTGGCCCGGACGTAGAAATCCGGACCATAAAGCCTGCTCTGGCCGGGCTCGCCGACGAATCTGTCCTGGGTCGTTGCCGAGTCGGCGAGGCTGGCCGTGTCGGTCCCGCCGTTTTCTGTGAAGGCGTAGCCGTGGACGTACCGGAAGCTGGTCGCCTGGACGAAGTGCTCTTCGCTCCCGTTGTATTTCAGCGTGGCCGAATCCGGCGTGGCCTCGAAGACGTCGGGCGCCGGCGAGTCGTACAT
>JBDRTC010000807.1:0-2010 GCA_043824335.1 Planctomycetota bacterium
GTGCTTTGCTTTACCGGTCCCTGCCATGGCCCCTTTATCTCACGAAATTCCCCCGAAGTCAAGCGTCGCCTCGCGGGAGTTCTTGCTCACGCCCGCCACGGCACTGCGTGTTCCAAGCAGTGGCACACCACGCCATGAATCGAGAGTTACGGTATCAGAGTGTCCGTACGCTTGGCCGACGTGCCGACGGCCGCTAAACGGTGTGGTTCTCCCGCCGGCTACGCAACTTCGCTCACTCCTCCAACGCTGCCAGCCCGTGGGGCGTGAAGAAGATCATTTGGGCGAGGTTCTTGCCGAAGTGATGGTCGTCGCCTTTGGGGATCGCGGCGCGGACGCCCTCGCGGAGGATTCGCAGGTGTTCTTGGTTTCCGGTGTGGGCGATCTCGTAGGCCATCGCCTCGGTCGAGAGCAGGAAGAGTACATAGGGCGCTTTGTTCGAGAGCGTGCAGGCCGTGTAGCGGAACGTCTTGACGTCCTCCTGCCAGCACTCGCGGATCATCTGGTCGATGCCCACGGTGATCGCCCGGAGCACCTCGGGGTCGCCGGTGACGCGATGGTATCGGGCCAGGGCGCAGAGGGTCAGGCCCTCCATGAAGGGGACGTTCCCTTGGCACCGCTGATCGCGGTACTTCTTCTGGCGCTCCTCTTGCGTGCTCCCGGGCGGATGGAGGCAGTGGTCGCCGGCCAGGGGAACGACCCATCCCCGCTCCCAGTCGATGTTCTTCTTCAACACCTCCCAGTTCTTCGTGGCGGCCTCCAGGTACTTTGGGTCGCCCGTGGCGTCGTAGGCGGCCAAAACGAGGATCATCGGCCAGCCCAACGCGCGGATGTGGGTGCCGTAGCTGGTGGGCATGTGGCTCACCATGGCGTCGGCGATCTGGAGCGAAACCTCCAGGGCGCGACGGTCGCCGGTGAGATAATAGTAGTCCAAATCGCCGTTGACCCACACATGGCCAAAGTTCGTGCTGTGGCCCATGTGGTACGTGCGGCTGACGGGCAAGGGAGAATCCTCGTAGTACCCGCCCGTGTGGTTCAGACAATGGAGCCAGACGTCGCCGACCCTGGGCGGCGGCCCCCAAGGGTTCTTGAGATGCGGGTTCGTGGCGTGGACCACGTCGACGTCGATATGGTGCCGTGCCGCCTGCTCCGCCCGCAGGAAGAAACGCCGGTCGCCCGTGCGGAGATACTGGAGGAACAGCCCGTGCGCCAGGTCGTACTCCAGGTTTCCCCAGTTGACGCTCCGTTCGCCGAACCAGTCGCCGTAGTTGAGCATGCCGTACTCGCGGACCTCGCCGCGCCGCTTCAGATGGGCTTCCAGCGCCCGGTCGAGCCAGGCGTCGTATCCAAGAAACTTCTCCGGATCGGCCGGCGGGAGGTCGCCCGCCGCTTTGGTCGAGCTCAAATACTCCGGCTCACAGGTGGCCAAAAGCGGGTCTTCGGCGGCCTGGAAGAACTGCGAGAGCTTGTTGACATCAGGTTTCTCGGCAAAGAACGTTGCCCAGAGTTCGTGGGTCTTGGCCACGCCAACTTTGAACGTGTGGGCGCCGTTGCGGAGTTGGTAATAGAGCTTGTTCTCCTCTTCCAGCGGCTTGCCGTCGTAGACGCCCCCCGGCAGCTCCGGGCAAAGCTGCATGCGGATCGAGCCGGGGTTGCAGTCGATCGCCTTGGGCCAGTTCTGCCAGAACTCTCGCAGCCCGACGGCCAGTCCGCCCCGATCGGAGCCGACGGCGGCCCAGCCGCAACCCCGCCGGCCCGCCGGCTCGCCATCGAACAGGTACTGGCTCTCATCAACCTGGAACAAGCGGCCTCCACCGACCGGCTTGCCGTCCAAAAGGCACGTCCTGGCGCTAGAGTCTTCCGCCGACCAGAAGCGCAGCTCAAGTTGCCTGATCTTGGTCATCAGGCTCTCCTGGTGATCGTTGACAAAGGTGTAGAACACCCGAACCCACGGCTGGCCGCGCCAGGCATGCACACGCACAATGTACCGGAACATCGGCTCCGGCCCGTGGT
>JBDRTC010000808.1:0-12561 GCA_043824335.1 Planctomycetota bacterium
TCTAACGCTGACGTTTCACCGGCACACGGTCGAAGACACGGCCGCGTTGAAACGGGCCGGCGGCCGGGAATTTCAGGACGCGCACACCGGGCCGATCATGAGCTGGGCCGATTTTGAGCGCTATCCCTGGCCCGATCCCGAAAGCCCCGCCGCGGCGAGCGATTTGCACTGGTATCAGGAAAACCTGCCCGACGACATGTGCATTATCGGCGGCACGACGGCCCATTTTTGCGAGCGGCTCCTCTGGCTGATGGGCTATGAGCACCTCTGCTATGCCCTTTACGAAGAGCGCGATCTGGTCGAGGCAATCGCCGAGAAGCTGCGCCAATTCTACTTCGCTTGCGCCCGGCGCTACCTGGAGTGCGACAAGGTGAAGGCCCTTTGGGTCAGTGACGACATGGGCTTCAAGACCGGGCCGTTCCTCTCGCCCAACGACATGCGCCAACTCGTGCTGGCCAGTCACCAGGCGCTCTCCCAGATGGTGCACCAGGCCGGCCGGCTCTATCTCCTGCACGCCTGCGGCAACCTCAGGGCGATCATGGACGATCTCGTCGACGTGGTAAAGATCGACGCCAAGCACAGCTTTGAAGACACGGTCGAAACGATCCAGGACGCCAAGCGGACGCACGGCGGGAAAATCGCTCTCTTGGGCGGGATCGACATCGACTTCCTTTGCCGCGGCGACGAGGCGTCGATCCGCCGCCGCGTCCGCCAAACGATCGACGCTTGCCAGCCGGGCGGCGGCTTCTGCCTGGGGACCGGAAACACCGTGGCCAACTACGTCCCGCTAGACCACTACCTGGCAATGATCGACGAGGGCCGGCGATACGGCTCGTAGCCCGGCGGATGACACGATGGTCGTTTACACGTGAGTCGAGGGCTGGAAACGTTCAAGACAGTGAGTGAACCCCATGAACCGACGTGAATTTCTCGAGGCAGCCGCCCGGCTGGGCCTTTTGGCCGGTGTGGTCGCGGATAGCGGGCGGCTGTTTGCCGCCGACACGCCGCAAACGATCCGCGGCCGAGTGGCCGGGGAGGGCCGGCCACTGGCCGGCGTGCTCGTGTCGGACGGGCGCCGCGTCGTGCGGACCGATCCGAACGGCCAATACGAACTGACGGTCGGACCGCAGAGCGGCCCGTTTGTCTTCGTCTCGACGCCCCGCGGCTACTGGGCCGACGTGTTCTACGTGCCGATCGGCGCCGCGACGAGCACCGGGCGGGCCGACTTCGCGCTGCGTCCCCTCGATCAGCCCAAACGGTTCGATTTCGTGTTCATCGCCGACATGCACCTGGAAGGGCGCGGGCCGAGCATCCCGAAGTTCAAGGCCAGCCTCGAGGAAATCAACCAGCTCCAGCCGGCTCCCGCTTTCCTTTGGGCCCAGGGCGACATCTGCCTTCAGGGCGGCGTGGGCAAGGAGTACGTCGAGTGTCTGTCGGTTGCCAAGATGCCGGTCCGCAACGGGGCGGGAAACCACGAGATGATGCTCAAACACCAAAACCCCCGCGACGACTTCGAGCAGCTTTTCGGGCCAACCTACTACTCCTTCGACTGGGGGCCGGTCCACTGTATCGTGCTCGACGGCAACAAACCGATCCCCGAGCAGGAGGGCTGGAAGGCCGTTTACGGGGCCGTCGAGGAAAGCGAGATGGCTTGGCTCGAGGCCGACCTGGCCGCCCAGCCCAAGGGTAAGCCGATCGTTGTCGCCGTACACATCCCGATCGTGTCGACCTACCCGGAGCGCCGCCAGCATAGCCCCAAGAACGCCCCGTACTGGGAAGTGACCAACGACAAGTCCCTCACCGATCTCTTCGCCCGGCACGGCGTGCGCCTGGTCCTGCAAGGCCACATGCACGAGAACGAGCGGGAGACCGTGGGCGGGGTGGAGTACGTGGCGTCGATCTCGATGTCGGGAAGCTGGTGGAAGGGCGGCGCGGGCTTCGAGCGGGGCGTGGACAACTGCCCGAGAGGGTACCGGGTGATCTCGGTCGACGGCGCGAAGATCACCCACCGCTACCAGTCGAGCAGCGAATCGCACGTCGACCGCCAGGGCGAGTTCGCCGGCCTAAAGGACCGCATCCCGGCGGGCCGTAAGACGGAGTTCGTCTTCAACTCGTACGACGCCCCGAACGGCTCCACGGCCGAAGCCCGGATCGACGAAGGCCCTTGGCAGCCGATGCCGGCCCACAAGGCCCAAAGCGTGACCACGCCCGACCTGACGATGCCGCACCACTTCCGCCTGGTGGCCGACACCACGTCGCTCCCCCCCGGCCGCCACGCGATCGAAGCCCGGGTGAAGTGGCCGGACGGGACCGTGGTGACGCAAACGGAAGGGTTCGCGGTTGGAGAGGATTGACTTTTGCCAGCGGGCGACCGGTCGGTTATCTGGAACGTTCATCCTTGCGTTCCTCCTGCTCGTGTCGCGCTTCTGAGCGTTTCTTCTTCCGTGCGGCCTCCAGCACCTCGCAGAAATCGCGGAAGCGGCAGAGGCTCGACGGGTGCAGGCACTTGGGATCCTCGGCGGAAACCGACACGTTGTCGTTCGTGCAAAGGAGGGCATCCGGGCGCTGTTGGTTTTCCTCGGTCCGGCGCATGAGAATAAGGGCCGCGTGAGCAAGAACTTTCCCGTTTAGCTGCCGCCGGTACGGCGGCATGCGGGCGAAAGGCCTGTTCGGGACAATGCCGCCGTACCGGCGGCAGCTAAACGGCAGAGTATCCGAATTGGAAGAAGTGGATATGTGTATTAGGTATTTGGTGCGTTTCACGCACCCTACGTGTCAGGACGGCTTTACCACCGCCACGAGGAACGTGGGGTTGAGCGACTCGAATCGGACGCGGTCCATCTGGTAGTAGCCGCGGGCGAGGTTGACCATCCAGACCTTCACGTCGGGGCAGTGGCCGCGGAGCACCTGCTGGACTTCGGTCACGTTGTCGAGACTGCCCATGGTGGCCACCAGGCGTCCTCCGCCCCGCAAACGCTGGTAGGCGGCGTCGACCAGGCGGACGATCCCGCGGCCGCTCCCGCCGACAAACACACTATCGGGCTCGGGCAGGTCTTGCCACGCTTCCGGGGCGCGGCCGAGCACGGGCACCAGGTTGGCCACGCCGAACCGCTTGGCGTTCTGGACGATGAGCTGGTGGTCGTCGGGGTCCATTTCGATGGCGTAGACCGTGCCTTCCGACGCGATCTGGGCCGCCTCGACGGCCACCGAGCCGCTCCCGGCGCCGATGTCCCAGACCACGCTCGCCGGGCCCAGGTCCAACTCGGCCAGGGCCATCGAGCGGATCTCCGACGGCGTCAAAAGCCCCCGCTTCGGCTTCGACTGGAGGAACGCGTTATCGGGGTTGCCGAACAGCCTGCGCCCGATCCGCTCGCTGGGCCGGTCGGGCACCTCCGGCTTGCGCACCAGGATCATCACGTTGAGCGGGGCAAACTCCTGCTCGGCGATCTCGGCGAGCTCGCCTTGCGTGACCCGTTCGTCGGGCGAGCCCAGGTTTTCGCAGACGTACGCCGTGAAACAGTCGATCCCGCACTCAAGGAGGGATCGTGCCACCCCTTCGGCGGGAGACGTCTCGCTCGTAAACAGGCCCACCTTCTCCGCGCCGCGGATCTGCTCCAGCACGCTGTCGACCTCGTGCGCGGCGAGGTTCGTCAAGAAAGCCTCTTCCCAGCTCTCTTTCACCCGGGCGAAGGCCAATTGCATGCTGCTCACGTGCGGCACGACCTCGAAGCGGTCTTTGCCGAGTCGATCGCACAGGTATCGGGCGACCCCGTAAAAAAGCGGATCGCCCACGGCCAGCACGACCGCTTTGTTTTGCGGCGAGGCCTCGATCCGCTGGATCGCCTCGTCGAGGCTTGTGCCCAAGACCAGCCGCTCGCCGGTCGTCTCGGGCACCAGGGCGAGGCTGTGGTTCTCGCCGATGAGCAGGTCGGCCTCCTCGACGAGCTTCCTGGCCCGCGCGGAGAGCCCGTTGAGCCCGTCCTCGCCGATCCCGATGATGCAAACCTTCTCTGTGTTGGCCAAAGCGGGGTTCCTTCCACGACAAGAAGACTCGAGTGGACCGCCGAAACTCGATTGATTGTAGGGCATCGCCCCCTTGCCTGACAACCATGGTCCGTCGCCCGTTGCCCTGCTGGGCGCGGTGCCAGGGTGGCATGCCCTCGCGAAGCGTGGGCATGTGCTCGGGAAACATGGCGACGCAAGCGACGCCATGCCACCCCGAGACAGGGTCTTCCGACAAAGCCTAGTCTGCGGCTGGCTTCCCCGGAATCGGCCGGACGCGGATGTTGCGCAGTGCGCCGGTCGTGTGCCAGGTGGCCACGCCGAAGGGCAGGGCCGGCTCCATTTCCCAATAGATGGTGAACTTGCGATCCGCGGTAGGCAGGTCGATGATCTTCTGGTCGTCGAGCCAGACTTCGATCCTCGGCTCGGCCACGCGGAGCCGGATGCCGTACCAGCGTTTCCGGTCGAACTGAACGTGCGAGCAGGTTTCGTTCTCCACGGCCGGCTCGCCGTCGATGCTCGATAGCCCCACGGTTGAACCGCCCCACCCGCCGAGGACAAGCGTCAGGGCCGACGTGCCCACGGGAAACGTCACGCCCGAGAAAAAGTCGTCGCCCTCGACCCGCATCGCCTCGAACGCGACCTCGTAGTCGATCTTGGGGAAGGGGCCGGTCCATCGCACGCCGCTGGCCGGGCTGCCCTTCTCGATGACGAGCCGTCCTTCCCGAACGTGAACCTCGCCGTGCCGCGAGAAATCGAACTCGTCGATCACCTTCCATTTGCCCAGCGCTTTGCCGTCGAAGAGGCTCTGCCACTTCTCGTCTTCCTCCGGCGCGGCTTCTTCCTGCTTGGAACCGGACGGCTCTGCCGCCCGGGCGACCATGGTGATCGACAGCAGTAGCGCGAGGGCCGTGGCAACCTTCCTCCACGGATGCTTGCCTGGGGAGGGCATTCAGCTCTTCTCCGTCTCTTTCTTGATCTCGGCCACCTCCTCGGGCTTCAGACTCCGGATACGGAGGTTCCGAAGCACGCCTTCGGTTGTGTAAGAGGAAATACCAAAGGGCTTGCACAGATCGACCTCCATGCGGACGTCGAACTTGTGCCCCTTGCGCTCCAGGTCGACCATCTTCTCCTCGCCGATCCAGCACTCGATCTTCGGTTCGCTCACGCGGATGCGGATCTTGTACCACTTGTTGTCGTCGAAGGCGAGGAACTGGGTGGTGATGTTGTCCGAAGCGTCGTAGAAATCGACGCACGAGATCCCCACCACCGTGCCGGCCCAGCCGCCGGTGACGAAGCTGCAGTGGTCTTTGCCGACTGGGAAGGTGGTGGTGGCGAAAAAGTCGATCCCCTGGGTCCGCTTCGCTTCGAGTTGGACCTCGTAGTTCTCCCTGGGCAGCTTGCCCGTGTAGGTGATCCCGGTCATGGGGTCGCCCATCCCGAGCACCATCGTACCGTCCTTGACCGTCACTTCGCCGTCACCGCCGAACACAGGCACCTTCCAGCCTTCGAGCGTTTTGCCGTCGAACATGCTTTTCCATGCGAAGGGGTCGTCCTTCTTGCCGGGTTTGGCAGGCTTCTCCGCTTTCTCGGCGGGGACGGGCTCTTCGGTGGGGGCAGCCAGACAGACCGCCCCCGCGGCCGCCAGCAGCACGGCCAAAACGGCGGTAATGGTGACTGCGGATGCTGAAAGAAGTCGCCGGCGACGGATTCTTTTCCACCAGCCGGCAAGATCCGTTATCGCATGCTTCATTGTGTTCATGACCCGACTCCCAAATGGCGTTTCATCATTCGTGGAAAAGTACCCGATTCGCTCATCCCATCCCGAGGATGGTTAAAAGTGCCGGCTGGATCTTGAAATAAGTCAGCCCGCCGATTCCCAGGAGCACCACGGCCCCGAAGACCACGATGGTTTTCGCCCAAAGGGGAAGGACATGCCCCTTGGTCGCGCGGGCGTCGAAGAGGACGAGAACCATGGCGATCGCTCCCAGCGGCACGGCGAGCATGGTCGCCGACTGGCCGACGAGGATGGCCGCCACCTTAAGGTCGACCTTCGCGGCGGCCTCTGTTTTCGCCGCGCCGCCCTCGCCGCTCTCGCTTTCCGCTTGAGCCACGGCGGCTTGCTTGGCTTCCTCCTTGGAGACGACGTCGGCGCGGATGATGAACAGGGCGGTCGTCATGCCGACCAGGAGCACGCAGGCGGCGAAGAACTTGGAGGGGAACGACTCGAGCT
Organism: Planctomycetota bacterium; assembly: GCA_043824335.1. Classification (GTDB taxonomy): domain Bacteria; phylum Planctomycetota; class Planctomycetia; order Pirellulales; family Thermoguttaceae; genus JBDRTC01. The sequence goes on from JBDRTC010000808.1 coordinate 6,236, forward strand.
TTCCCCCCATCCCGAAGGCGTCGTTCAATATCACGCCGCCGATCAGCGAGTTCGTGATGAAGCTGGAGAAGGCCGCCGCCCAGAACCCCACGCTGAAGACGATCTTGGCGAAGGGGCCGAAGACGGTTTCCAGCGAGCTGATCATGATCCCGAAGTCGACGCGGCCCTCGTGCGGGTAAAGCACGGTGGCCGCGGTCATCATGATGATGGTGCCGATGAGCGTCAGCATGACCGAGGCGAGCACGGTGTCGACGAGTCCGCTGGCCAGGTCCTTTTCCGTCCAGCCCTTGGCCTTGACCAGGTAGGCCTGCAGAAAGGCCGCGGAGATGCAGAAGGTGGTGCCGATCAGTCCGCTGATCAACACCCAGTCCACGCCGACCGGCAGCGAGGGGAGCGCGGCCCCGCGCACCGCCCCCGCGAGCACCGCTGTGGGGTCCGGCTTCGTCCCTATTGCCCAAACCAGGTTGATCAAAAATGCACACACCATGAAGACGAGAAAGAACGTCATCATCTTTTCGAGGATGCCGTAGATCCTCCGGAAGGCGAACATGAACACGAGGGCGGCCGCCGTAAACGCGACGGGCCACACGTACTGCGGCACCCCATCTCCGAACAACGCTTCCATGCCGGCCGTCACGCCCAGGGAGTTCCCGAATTGAAATGCCGCGCTCACCAGGAAGATGGCGATCCCGGTCAAGACGGCGAACCAACGGCCCAGCTTCCTGGCCGTCACGTCGAGGAACGTCTCGTCGGAGTAGATGCCGAACCGCATGAAGAAGCCGAGAAACGAGGCCATTAGCGCCCCGGCCAGGAGCGAGAGCCAGATGAGCTGGTACCCGTACTTCGCTCCGGTCGAAGACATCAGCGTGACGCTTCCCGGTCCGATCACGCATGCGCCGACGATAAACGCCGGGCCGAGCCGTTGGGAGAAGTTTTTCTTCTGCATCGAGGGTTCTCCAAGGGACGCCCCTGCCCGATCCGACCACAATTCGGTCTGCCGCCCTGGCGGGCGGCGGCCTCGGGAATCAACGGATCAACCCCCTATCCTACCGCATCACGGCAGGCCATGCTACTCTCGGCGGTTTTCCTTGCGGCGATTTCCCGACTTCTCTTCTCCACCATGTGGTCCGTCCCAAAAGAGGCCGAACAGGTGGCGTGCCAAGAGCCACACGGCGAAACACCACAGCCAGCCATAGGGTTGTCGAATGAGCCACGTCCACGCTCTTTGAGATGCCATCGGAATAGTCCAAGTCAGCGCCGGCCGGCACCACGGCTTGAGCGTCGGCCGAGGCTACGGCCCCAGTGCGGCGGCTGGGTGGGCGGCTTGGCGGGTGGGGCGTCGCTCGTGGCCGGGCGGAGCGTGAAGAAGAACGTGGCGCCGCGGCCAGGCTCCGACTCCAGCCAAATGCGACCGCCGTGCGACTCGACGATCTTGCGAACGATCGTCAGCCCCACGCCCGTGCCCTCGAATTCCCGCCGATGGTGGAGCCGACGAAAGATGGTGAAGATCGCCTGGTGGTGTTCTCGCGGGATGCCGATCCCGTTGTCTCGCACATAGATCGTGGGCATCTCGCCGGCCACTGAGCCGACCTCGACGCGCGGCTTGTCACTCCGGTTGAATTTCAGGCCGTTGGCAATCAGGTTCCCGAGCACTTCGCCGATCAGAACGGCGTCGCCCTTGACCATGGGGAGCCGCCCGGCGACCTCGACCGAGCCGCGCCGAGCATCAATCGTTGGCCGGAACGTCTGGAGCACCTCTTCGACGACGGCGTTCAGGTCGACCTCGGCCTCAGGGCACTCGATCCGGCCGACGCGGGAAAACCTGAGCAGGCTGTCGATCGACGCAGCCAACCGATCGCACATCTGGACGAGTGCGTTGAGCCGCCGCTGGCCGTCGGAGTCGAGCTTGTCCTGGTAATCTTCCAGGAGGATCTCCGAGTAGCCGCGGATTCCTGCGAGCGGCTCCTTCAGGTCGTGCGACACGATCGAGGTGAACTCGTCCAGCTCATCGCAGATGCGATCCGGTGGCCGAGGGCGCTCGCTCGCCTGGTCGGTTCCCGGTTTGCCTTGGGCCCTCTCTCGTCCGAGAGCCCGGCAGGTTGCTTGCCCTGGCATTCTCTCACTCCCTCCCTCCACCTTGGCCGGCTCGGCATGGCCGCGGATTGGGGGCCGACAACTCTACACCACCCTAAAGGGGCGTCAAGCTGGAAGGGTGGCATTTGGGTTTGCCAAGACCGCCGAGAGAGAGGCTTGGCGCGAGATTGCCGCAAGTGCGGCGTTTGGCGGTGGCGATGGCTTCCCGGCCTGCGGCAGAAATGCCGGCTAACGGGCTGCTAAGAGTCCTCGCCCCGAATCGGCACTGGTTGGCGGCCCTCTTTGCCCAGCTCGACGGCGACGTACGTGACTTCCGCTTCGGTGAGGTTAACCGCTTCACCGCCGCGGTCTGTCTCAACCGACACGTGCGTCGTGATCGAGGTGCGCCCGACGCGGACGACGCGCGTCGAAAAGCTCACCACGTCGCCCACGAAAACGGGCTGATGGAACTCGACGCTGTTCATGGCGACCGTGACAAGCGGACGGTCGGGCCAGCCGGCGCGGCGGATTTCATGCCGGGCCCCGATGGCCCCCGCCTGGTCGATGTAGCTCAAGAGAACGCCGCCGAAGATCGTGCCGTGGGGATTGGTGTCCCGCGGCATCATCAGGGCCTTGATCGCCAGGTAAGGTTCGTCGGAAGGATGGTTCATGATCGCATTCCAGTGAAACCCTCGGGCCAGCCCGCGGTCGGCTATCAGGTTTCAGCCGTCAGTTTTCAGCAGCCCCATTCTACACCGGATGCGCTTCGCCAGACAGATGAGGGCGGCCGTACAACGGCCGCCGCAGCCGGCCAACGCTCCGCTGGGGACTCTCCGGTGGTCACAGAGCATGGCTCAGTTGGGCGTCGGCCATGACGTTGGCCTCGGCCAGAACGTCGTCCAACCTCTCGACGACCGAGACGACGCCCTCTCTGGTCAGCCCGATCCGGTCGACCAGCCGCGCCGGCAGCGCCGGCTCGCGTCCGGCGCCGAGCGGCATGAGCCCCCTGCGTTGTGTCAAGCAGTCGGCCAGGGTGACCGTGCTCACGAGTTGCCGGAAAGGGCCGTCGTAAAGATCGGACGCGTGGTGATGGGCGGTCGCCGCACCGAGACTTTTCGGCAGGCTCCACTTCCCGACCATGTGCCCGCCGAGCGCGGCGTGATCGAATCCCAGGATCCTTGCTTCGACCTCGCAAAGCGGCGTTTCCTCGGTCAATTCGTCCAGGATCTGGCAGAATCGCTGGTGCAGATACTGATCGATCAGGATCAGGCCCACGTCGTGGAGCAGGCCGGCCAGATAGGCCTCCTGCCTTGAGAGATTTCCGCAAACCTCCGCGATCAATTGGGCCACCATGCCCGTGGCGATCATGTGATTCCATAGTCCCTGGCGCGTGTACTGACCGTGGCCGGCCGCTTCGCAGAACAGGGGCGCTACGTGGGCCGTTAAGGCGAGATTGCGGATTTCTTCAAATCCCAGAAGGGTCACCGCCTGCTTCAGGTCGCCCACTTTGTCTCGAAGTGCATAGTAGGAGGAGTTGACCGTTCGCATCAACCGCATCACCAAGGAAGGATCACACCGGACCAGTTCCACGAGGTCGTCCGCTTCTGTCTTGGAATCGTTGACCAGGCCGACGATCTGGACCGCAAGATGGGGGAGCGAGGAGATTTCACCGATACGGTCGAAGAGCTGCTCAAGCAGACGTTCGGGCAGTTGATTCCGGCCGGTGGTCGGCGTGTGGGGGTTGGTTGGCACGGTCATCGAGACAAATCGCCGGGAGCGAGCAAGGCGGTCAGAAAAAGAGAGTCCATCTTTGAGGAGTATAGCTCAGCACGATCCTGTAACCGGGAGGGATCTCGCCGTTTGTCTCTAACGCCTTCTGAGCCAACGGGTTAGGTGTATTGCCGGCCGAACCTTGATCCCCACCGCGGCCCACGGTACGCTGGTGGCGTTACGTGCATTGCCGGATCATGAAAGGAACAACCCGCTTCGCGGCTTGTTCCTTTCATAGGGGCCTAACCCGCCATTTTCCAAGAGTCCAGTTATGACGGTAAATGGACGATCGTGCTTCGCCGGACGACGCCCGGGGCGTCGAAGCGTTTTTGAACCAATCCCCGCTCTTGAGAGGAGCATTCCATGAGCACCGACCCTCCCAGACAACGCGGCTCGACCAACTCACGCCGCGACTTCCTAAGACGCAGCGGCGCCGTCTTGGCCGCCTCGGCGTTGGCCAGTTCGGCCGTTCCGCATTGTCACGCGGCCGAGAACAACACGATCAAGCTGGCCCTGGTCGGCTGCGGCGGCCGGGGAACCGGGGCAGTGGCCGACGCCTTCTCGGCCTCGGGCGGTCCGGTCAAGCTTCACGCGATGGCCGACTTGTTCGAGAACCGTCTCAAGAGCAGCTACGAGCGTCTGAAGAATGGGTTCGCCGACCGGGTCGACGTGCCCGAGGATCGCAAGTTCGTCGGTTTCGACGCCTACCGCAAGGCGATCGACAGCCTGAGCCCCGGCGACGTGGTCCTCTTGACCACCCACGCGGCTTTCCGGCCGCTCCACTTCGAGTACGCGGTTGAAAAGGGCGTGAACGTGTTCCTGGAGAAATCGTTCGGCGTCGACGCCCCCGCCACGCGCCGGTTGCTCAAGTCGGCCGAGGCGTCCGAACAGAAGAACCTCAAGGTGGGCGTCGGATTCATGTGGCGCCACTGCAAGGCACGGCAGGAGGTCATCCAGCGAATCCACGACGGGGCGATCGGCCAAGTCCACACGCTCCGGATCTATCGCGTGCACGGGCCGGTCCATTCTCCCCGCCTTCCCGAGGGCGCCAACGAGCTGATGTTCCAGCTCCAAAACGCCCCCCGATTCAACTGGACCAGCTCCGGCTTCCTGATCGACTGGCACTGCCACAACATCGACGTGGCCTGCTGGGCCAAGGACGCCTGGCCGGTCAAGGCCCAGGGCATGGGTGGACGCTGCTATCTCGAGGCGGGAAACCTCTTCGACCACTATACCGTGGAATTCACCTTCGCCGACGGCGCCAAGCTCTTCTCGTTCTCCCGCCACATGGCCAACTGCTGGGGAACTTACGCCGACTACGCCCACGGCTCCCAGGGCTCCGCGGTGCTGATGACCAACCTTGCCAAGGCCGGCACGCGGATCTACAAAAGCCAGAACATGGTCGCCGAGGATCTTGTCTGGGAATACGGCCAGGCGGAGCCGAACCCCTATCACGTGGAATGGCAGGTCCTGTTGGATGCCATCCGCCAGGACAAGCCGCACAACGAGGCTCGGCGCGCAGGCGAAGCCAACATGGTGGCGCTGATGGGCCGCATGGCGACCCATACCGGGGCTTACGTTACCTGGGACGAGGCGATGAACTCCAGCTTCCAGTTCGTCGACGACATCGACCACATGAACGAAGACACGCCCGCACCGATCCGCGCGGCCCCCGACGGCACCTATTCCGCCCCGCAACCGGGAATCACGAAGGAGATCTGACGCGGCTTCGCGCAAGACCGTCCAAAGGCGTCGCGGCCACGAACTCCTGGCTCCCGTGACGGGCGAGCGTTGCGAACTGCGTGGCGAGCGGATCGTCAGGATCACGGTCGCCGGAGTCGCGTGCCAACGGGTCCGTCCGGGCCTCGGCCACGGTCATAAAGCGATTGTCTCCCTCGCCGGAATCGCAGGCGCCGGCGATCTGGGCGGCCGACTGAAGGGTGGAATCGAGCGTCGCGTCGGCGTCTCGGCACTCCTCTCCACACGTGGCTTCCTGCTGCCCCTGGATGAGTTGGCCAACCTGCTTCAAGTCGCCGTGGTGTCGGGCAACAGTCCTGCGGAGTGACCGGGAGATCTTGTCCATTTCGCGGGCGACCGACCGGGAGTGCCGGAGATCACGCTCCGATCGCGCCGCGAGCTGGTCACAGTTCTTTCCGGCGCGGCGGCCCACCAGGTAGCCAAGCGCGGCCACGATGGCCAGTGCAAACGACACCGGAATTTGTATCGGCCAAAGGTCCATGGTCCGCCCAAGCCCCCTCAAATGAGTGCTGCCGGAAACAGTCGCTAATTCTGGTCGTTCGACCTGTAAAGTGTAAGTTACGATTGGGGCCCGGACGGCGTGCCGCAAAGCGTCCTCCGTCACCCCGCCGCAGGGGGGCGAGATGAAAGGCCGGCAGTCCGACATTCGCGCAAAGATGTTGTGGACGGAACGGCTCCCTGGGTTGGGCCCTCTGCTCGGTGAGCTTGTTGAGGAAAGACTGTCG